>NZ_JAGQDB010000026.1:0-28677 GCF_024346495.1 Cyanobium sp. A1C-AMD
GGTGCCCAGGATGCGGCCGCTGGCGGCCTGCAGCGTGTGGTCGTCGTTATCGTCGACAACCATCACCACTGCTAACAGCGGATACCAGGCAAATTGGATTCTTTCGGTCCAGACAGCAATGGCGGCTGTAACGAGTACAGCTACAAAGAGCTTCAGGCTGTTGCGCAGCAGCTGGTTTTGCACTGTCCGCGGCATCGCTGAGCTTAGTAGAGCTTATGGGGATCAGCCTCCTTGCGCCTGGCTGTCATGAGGGGGCTGATATGAGCTGGCTGCCGGTGCTATTCCCCGACCTGCCCATCCTGCTGAAGGGTCCTTTCATCGCCATTCCGAGGTGGCCATAAACGGGATAGGTGTTGTTGGTAGCGAGAGCGATGCTGAGCACAGAAAGACATTCATTCGCTGCTCGGTCTCCTTTGGATCCAGCCAACCAGAAAACTGATGCGTTCGGTGTCTATCGCCAGAGCCAGATTCATCAGGCGCACTCCGAGTTCCAGGAGCGTCTGGTTCTGTAAGAGAAGAGCCGGTGGCTGACCGCCTTGCTGCACCACCTCCAGAGGAAGCTGCCGACATTGATGTCGGTTTCTTGGCCCAGGGTGCTCTGCGTTGAACCATCACGGACAAAAAATTCCTTGCTAAATGCAAAGAAACGCTTGATCTCCCCTCCCCCCTCGACTGGCCCCAGGTGATTGCATCCTTAGGTAGGTAAAGCGCCTCTTACTGAATGTCGACCCGATCTCACCAGCGCCTTGCTGCCAGTTCCCTTGGCCTGGTGCTATCCGGCCTGCTGAGCAGTGGGTTGATGCTGCCAGCCCGTGCCCAGGTGGACAGAGCCCAACTGGGCAGCAAGCCGGTGAAGGTGGCCGCTGTCGATTTCATCCCCGCCTGGGGCGACCTTGACGGCAACATTCGCCGCCTCGTGCAGGCGGCCGAACGAGTTGCGGCCGAGGGGGTGCAGTACGCCGTGTTTCCCGAAACAGCGATCAGCGGCTACGACTTCACCGATCCCGCCCAGTTGGCTCCCTTCGTGGACACCATTCCGGGTCGGGCCACCGACGCCCTGCTGCCGGTGCTCAAACGCACCGGTATGCACATGAGCGTCGGCATTGCTGAGAAAGATGCCAACACGGGGATCTTTTACAACACAGCGGTGTTGCTGGGGCCTGAAGGGATCATCGGCAAATATCGCAAAAACGGCCTCAATGGCCAGGACGTGCAACTGTTCGGCCCGGGCGACACCGATGTCGGTGTGTTTGACACCCCGATCGGCCGCATTGCCCTGATCATTTGTTACGACGACACCTACTGGCAGTACGACCGGTTGGCCGCCCTGCGCGGTGCCCAGATCATCGGCTGGCATTCGGTGTCGGATCGGGTGATGCCCGGCACGCCAGCTGCTCAGGCGAAGGGCAATCACTCCACCGTGGCCAGCGTGCAGCACATGAGCGCCCTCAACGGTTTGTGGGTGATCGGCGCTACCCGCAGCGGCATAGAGCGCAATCCGATCAACGGCAGCCAGCTCTATTACAACGGCGGCTCCAGCATCTGGTCGCCCCAGGGCCGCAAGCTGGTGCAGGCGCCGGTGGTGCCACCCGAGGTGCTGCCGCCGGGATTGAACGGCATCTTTGCCACCACGATCATTCCGGCGGAAGCCGATGCGGTGCGCGAGCAACGCTTGGCGGCCCGCCGGCCTTCGCTCTACAACCCGCTGCTGGCCCTGCGCCGGGCCCCTGTGGACAGCACCGCCACCGCGACAACGCGACCGGTGCAGTTGGCTGCTGCCCAGTGGACGGGTGACGCCTCGCGCCTCAGCAGCAGCCAACCCCAGCCCCAGGAGCTGCTGGTGCTCCCCGAACTATCCGGTTTGCCCAGCGGTTTGCCGGCCGCTGAGATCAGCCGCCGAGCGGAGCGGCGTGGCGGCGCCTTTGAGCAGCTGTTGGCCCGGCGCGCCAAGGCCGGCAGCGGCTACCTGGTGGGGAGCTATCCCGAGCGCGATGGCTCCAAGGTGTTTCACACCGTGGCCTTGGCCGGTCCGGCCGGCACCGTGCTCGGCCGCTATCGCGCCACCCACCTCAGCGCCGCTGAGCAGACCTGGGCCATCCCTGGCGATGCGCCACTGGTGGTGGCCACGCCGCTGGGGCGCATCGGCCTGGCCACAGCCGCCGACCTCGCCGTAACCGAGGTCACGGGGCTCTACCAGAGCCTGCGTACCGATGTGCTGGCGGTGCCTTCCGGGGATCCTGCGGCGTTGAAGGTAGAGATCGATCCCAGGCTCTATGCGGTGAGCGATCCCCCCACCGGCCGCGCCGATCTCCATCCCTACCTGGCCGCCAAGCTCGGTCAGTTTTGGCTGGTGAGTGGTGGCCGGCGGGTTGGAACATCTACGGCCGCAGGGATCTATGGCCCGGAACCCGTGGTGCAAAACCCCACGCTCACCGCCGCCCCTGGTGCGGATGCGGTGCGCCACCGCACGGTGGTGCCGGCGCCAGGCACCTGGATCAACCAGCAGCAGCTGATTGATGGCCAGCGCAACGACCTGTTCAAACCCCTGGTGCTCGATCCAGCCAACGTCTGCTTCCAGCGCTGGAAGCGAGCGGGCCATGGCCCGGTGGGCTGCCCGTGACCCCGGTTCGTGCTCCGGCAGCGGGTGCCCTGGCGTCCCTGGCTGGCTGGTTGCTGCTGGGATTGCTGTTTGGGCTGCTGATGGGGCCTTATCAGGCCATCTCCGAACTTGGCTTCCGCTTGCAGCGGGGGCTCTGGCTGGCGGCTCAGCCCCAGCCCGTGCTCGGTTGCGTGGTGGTGTTTGCGGCCACGAGCCTGCTGGTGCTGCTGGCCTGGGGTCCTCTGGCCACGGGCCGTGGTGGCGGCACGACGGCCCTGCTGGCCCTCGATCGCGCACCCCAGGCTGTGCGCAGCGCCCGGGAGGCGCTCTGGCTGCAGCAGCTCAGCCTCGCCACCCAGCTGCGGCGGCTGCCCCTGATGCTGCTCACCCACCTGGGTGGCCTGGCGGTGGGGGTGGAGTCGCCCTCGGTGGCGCTGGGAGCGAGCGTGCTGCTGGCCATCCGCCGGCGCTGGCCCGGCTTTCAGCTGCTGGCGGCCCTCTCCCCCCAACTGGTGGCCGTTATCGGCGGCGCGGCCGGGTTGGGGGCGGCCTTTCGCTCGCCCCTGCTGGCGGTGGCCTACGGACTGGAAGAGCTGGGCCAGCGCAGCGGCCTGCCGCTGGTGCTGCCGGCGCTGCTGCTGGCGGGCAGTGGCACGCTGGTGGCCACCACCATGGGCCAGCCTGCCCGTCTGCCGGGCCTTGAACTCGGAGCCCTGGCACCGGAGCTGTGGGGCTGGGTGGTGCTGCTCACCCTCGTGGGAGCTGCTGGCGGAAGCCTGTTTGTGCGCCTGCTGCTGCCGGCGGCGGCCTGGGTAAAACGCCTGCTGGCCAAGCGACTGCTCGTGGGCGCCCTGCTGCTGGCCGCCAGCCTCACGCTGCTGGCGTTCGTGAGTGGCGGCCTCAGCCTCAACGACGGCTCCCTGTCCCTGGCGGCGGCCCTGAGCGGTGAGTCCGTGGGCTTGCCGCTGCTGTGGCTCTGGCGCCTGCTGGCCAGCGTGCTCAGCATCGCCCTGGGGGCCCCCGGTGGCCTGATGCACGACAGCATGAGCCTGGGTGCCCTGCTGATTAGTCCGCTGCAGGGCCTGCCAGGGCTCACCAGCAACGACCTGGCCCAGCTGGCGGCGGTGGCGGCCACGGCCCTGTTCGCCGCCGCCCATGGCGCGCCGCTGTTTTGCGCCGCCTTTGTGTTCACGCTTCAGGGGGATCCGGCCCTGTTGCCGCTGCTGCTGTTGGTGGCCGCGATTGCGGCGGCTCTGGGCGAGCGCTGGCGCGGCGAGGACTGGAATGAACACCAGGCGCAAGCCCTGCTGGCTGCCAAGGCCAGCGCCCCTCAGAACCCGAGCGCCACCCCATCGAGCCGGTGATCCACGCCGGCCTCCAGGCTGGTGCATTGGCCACTGGCATCGCGATGGATGCGCAGCATCTGGGCCGCCCCCTTGAAGCTCGCAAAGCCGTAGGAGTCTCCGAGTTGATGGCCGCGGGTGACCAGTTTGTTGCCCACCTCGAGGCTGAACTGCGGATCGATGTGCACCGCCCCGCTCTGCATGATCAGCTTGAAGCGCGGCGCGTCCACGGCCTGCTGGGGATTCATGCCCCGATCGAGGGCGTTCACCAGGATCTGGGTGAGCCCCTGGGGGTGGGCATTGCCGCCGATCACGCCCATCAAAAATTCCGGCAGCCCATCGCGCAGCACCATCGCCGGCAGAATCGAGTGACGCGGCCGATAGCCGGCGGCCATAGCATTGGGATGGCCGGGCTGGCTGGAGAATTGGGCGGCTCGATTGTTGAGCACCACCCCTGTGTCGCCTGCCACCAGCCCCGAACCGAACGGACCGCAGATGCTGGTCATCAACGACACGGCGTTGCCCTCTGGATCAACGGCGCACACATAGCTGGTGTCGCCTGCATTGGCGCCCTGGGGCCGGGTGGCGAGTCGGGCTCGGTTGGTGATGCGGCTGCGGGCGGCAGCCAGACCGGCTGAGCTGAGGGCTTGCCGCACCTGCTCCAGCATGTCGGGGGTGGGCTCACCCACCACGTCGATCGCCAGCTCGAAGCCCAGGCGGATCGCCTCAATCTGGTGGTGCAATCGCTCCGCCTCATCCATCGAGGCGAGCGGCAGGCAGTCGAGGATGCCGAGAGCATGGAGAGCGACGATTCCCTGGCAATTGGGCGGCATCCCCAAAACCTCTCGGCCGCGGTAGCCCACGCTGAGGGGCTCCACCCACTCGGCGCGATGTTGCTGGGCGGCCAGATCGGCAAGGGTGGTGGGCACGCCGCCTGCGCTGATCGTGGTGGCGATCGCCTCCGCTACGGAGCCTTCATAAAAGCCTTGGCGACCCTCCCGGGCCACTCGCTCAAGCGTGGCCGCCAGTTGCGGCAGCCGCATCAGCTGGCCAGGCTGCGGGGCGCTGCCCTCAGGCAGCATCAGTTCCCCCAGCTGCACGGGTCCGCTCGGCCCCAGCAATGCGGCGCCAAGCTCCCAGAAGCCGGCGATCGATTCACCCACCGGATAGCCCTCGCGCGCGTAGGCGATCACTGGCTGCCACAGCTGCTGCAGCGACTGCGTGCCAAAGCGCTCCAGCAGCGCGCACCAGCCATCCACAGCGCCGGGGATCGTGACGGCGGCGGCGCCGTGCTCCGGCATCACCGGCACGGAGCCAATGCGCTCCAAACTGGCGCCGCTCGGGGCACGACCGCTGCCATTCAGCCCGAAGACCTTTTGCTCCTTGGCCGACCACACCAGCACCATGGTGTCGCCGCCCAGCCCGCTCATCATCGGCTCGGCCAGCGCCAGCATGCCGGCCATGGCCACGGCGGCATCAACGGCGTTGCCGCCCTGCTCCAGCACTCGCAAGCCCACCCGGGTCACCAGCGGCGAGCTGGAGCTGGCCATGGCGCGCCCGGCAAACACGGGCGAGCGGCGATGCAGAAAGGCAGGGCTTGTCATGGTTGTGCAGTTGATGGCGCAAGCATGACTGCATCAAGGACCTTCCTTCCTGTTGATCGAGCGGGAGGCATGATCTGTTCTTTTAGTGCGCCTAGCTCATCGTTATCAGCAGATTTCAAGGGGATCGCTACGATCTGCATCGGGAATTTGCTAACAGATAACCATCAGCACCCCGAACCCACTGCTGAGGATTGTCTGCTCCAGGAAGCTGATCAGGCCTCCCAGCACCGAGCCGGTGATGCGGTCGGTGGGGGGTGACCATCGTTGTCATCCACAACTATCACTACCGCCATCAGCGGATACCAGAGAAACTGAATGCGCTCGCTCTAGGAGGCGATCGCCGCGGTGATGAATACGGATTTCAGGGTGCTGCGCAGTAGCAGGTTCTGCACTGTCTGCGGCAACGCTGAGCTGGGTAGAGCATATGGGGATCAGCCACCTTGCGCTTGGCTGTCATGAGGGGGCTGTCATGAGCTGGCTGCCGGCGCTCACTCCCGATCTGGAGGTCCTGCTGCGCCTAGGCCTGGCGGTGCTGTGTGGTTTGGCTGTGGGCATCAATCGAGCCCACCATGGCAATACCAGCCATCCCAACCGCCTGCGGGTACATGTGCTGGTGGGCCTCAGTGCCTGTCTGATGGTGCTGGCGGCCGGTGACGACCCCCAGGCCCGCAGCCGCGTCATGCAGGGGGTCGCCACCGGAATTGGCTTCCTGGGGGCGGGCGAGATCCTGGTGCCCCCTACGGCTGACAAGAGGGGCCTGCCTGAGGTGCGTGGACTCACCAGTGCGGCTTCGATATGGTTTACGGCTGCCCTCGGGGTGACCGTGGCCGCCTCCACCCCCTTGCTGGCGGGGGTAGCACTGCTGCTCGCCCTGATCACCCTGTCTCAGCGGAGCAATGGCGACTCGCGGCCAGATATTGATCCTGCAGCAGATCAGAAAAGGAAGCGATAGCGGCCATCGCCGCTGCTTTCAGCTTCGTTGGAGCCGTCCAGCACCGGCTGGGGCCACTCCGCTTCCCAATAGCTGATGTCATCGCGATAGAAGGGCCGTCCGCCCAGTCGCTTGGTTTCAAGCTGGGTCGTGCCCATGGCGGTGATAAGGCCACCCAGCTCCATGGGGCCCAGGTCGGTTTTTAGATCCTTACCTGCTGCAGCCAGCAGGATCGGCAGGCGCACCAGATGCTCTGGCCTGGTGAGCTTGCGAAACAGGGCCTGTAGGGCAAGTTGCTGGCGCTCCAGTCGGCCGATGTCGCCCATCTCATCGTGGCGAAAGCGCAGGAAGCCCTCTAGGTCTTGACCTTTGAGATTTTGCAGGCCGGGTTGCAAGTCGATGTACAGGCCCTGGCTGTTGTCGGTGTAGGCCATGCGTTTCGGCACGTCCACCTCGATGCCGCCGAGGGCATCGGCCATGCGCCGGATCGCAGACAGGTTCACCACTAGGTGGTGGGTGATCGGTCGACCCAACTTGCGGGCCAATTCCCGTTTGAGCAGATCGGTGCCCCCGAGGCTGTAGAGGGCGTTGATTTTGTGCGGTCCATAGCCTTCTGCCTCGATGTAGGTGTCCCGAGGTACCTGGGTGATCCGGGTGATGCCCCCATCCACGCGCAGGCTGGCGATCACATCGGTGTTGCCACCACCCACATCGGTGCCGAGCAGCAGGATGTCTTGGTTGGTGATGCCGCTCCAGGCCGCGAACGGATTGGTGATGGCGTTATTTGCTCCTGAGGCGGTGTCGCTGAGCAGTTCGGAGAGGGGCCCCGCCAGCAACAGGCCTCCGCCCATGCCGACCCCAATCGCCAGGAGCACGGCACCGCGTTTACTCCGCTTGCGGGGCCGCTTGGCCGGAGGGGTTCTCATCCCCTGAAAGCTATTGCACCAAGCGAACCTTTCACAAATGGGGGCTTGCCGCTGCCCAGAGTGGCCAGGCTCGAACGAGTTGATGAAGCTGTTGACGCAGGCCTGGCTTTCACCGCTGGACGCTCTGCAAAAAATAACCCTGCCGTGGAGCTTCCGCGGCAGGGCTTGGGTAGCTCAGTGCAGAGCTGGAGAGCTTGCAGTAGAGGCTGATGGGTTGGTTTTACCAGCGGTTGCCGCTATCGCCGCCATATCCGCCACCGTCACGATTGCCACCGCCTCCGCCGTATCCACCGCCACCACCACCATCGCCGCCATATCCACCGCCACCACGATTGCCACCGCCACCGCCGTAGCCCCCACGGCCGCCGCCACCACGACCACCACCACCACCGCCACCACCTTCACGGGGAGTGGCTTTGTTGACACGAATCATGCGCCCCATCCATTCGACGTCCTGAAGGTCGTCAATAGCCTTTTGTTCGGCCGCATCGTCGGCTAATTCGACAAAAGCGAAACCGCGTTTGCGACCGGTTTCTCGGTCTAGGGGCAGGCTGCACTGGCGCACCTCTCCGTATTGGCCGAAGAGATCAAGCAAGTCCTCGCGTTCAGCTTGGAACGAAAGATTGCCAACGTAGATAGTCATTAATGGAGCAAATCCTGGAACTGATTCGGTCGAAGCTGCGGTTCTTAGTGGTCCTAGTGGGAACTAGGGTTGCCAAAAGAAAGGCCGTAACCTTTGAATCACGGCAAATGATACCGGGTGGCCTGGCCCCTAGCTAGCACTCGCGAGGCGTTTCATGGAGAACCGTAAAGCGGTTCTGAAGAGACTCTGAGGTTCAACCGGTGATCCCGGATGTCGTCCCAATGTCAGCAAACTCTGATCAACGCGGACCCATGATCACAGCACCTGTGCCTTGGAGCCTCGCCTGGCGTGAGGATGGCGAACTTGCCACCCAGGATCGTTTTGACCTGCTGCAGAGCCTGGTTGCTTGCGAAAGTGCAGAGGTTCAATCGACGTTGATCGCCGCCGTGGAGCGGTTGTCAATTACCGACTTGACCAGCCTGAGTGTGGGAGGCGTGACCAGTCTTTGCGCCTGAAGAGCTTGGCCGGGCGGATCATCGCCCGGCGCTAGGTGCTGGGCTTGCTCACGGAGCGCTGATCCAGGGTCCGCCCGCAGGCTTCATGGGCTTCCTCGACGTCGCTGCCCTTTGCAACTCGCTCACCAACGCAGGCGCAGGTGCGGTCGAGTAGGGCAGAGGGGGCAGCTTTGCCCTCCCTTTGCAGGTCCGCCTGGTAAGCCGACAGGCAGAAGGCTTTCACTACCTCGGCAACGCTGATAGAGCGGCTGGCGGGAACCAGGGACACCAGCCCCAGGCAAAGCAGTCCGATTAGGACCGGGCGCGGGGGGCTGGGGTTCATGGAGCAAAAGGGCGGAAGCCCGAGGAGTTCACCCCTGGAACCTGGAAAGCTGCAGGGGTTTGTTCATCACCCGAAGTTGGCGCAGACCCTGGAAAACATCCTCGGGCATGCCCTTGGGTAGGTCCACGGTGCTGTGGGTGTCGAAAATCTGGATACGGCCGATGGCTCGCCCGTTCAGACCGGCCTCATTGGCAATGGCTCCCACGATGTTGCCGGGCTTGATGCGGTCGCGCCAGCCCAGTTCCACCCGGAAGCGCTCCATGTTGTCCTCTGGCGGACCAACGGGGCGTTCGCCCCTGGGAGCTCCCCTGCCAACATCACGGCCAACCTCCCTACCCATTTCCCGGCCCCTTCCCCGGTCCCGGCCGAAGTCGCGACCGCTATCCCTACCTCCATCCCTACCTCCATCGCGGCCAGGACCGTTCTGACGCACTTGCTGGAAGTTCTCTTCGCCCTGCAAAAGCAGGGGTTTGCCCACCAGGCTCAGCTCTAGGGCCGCCAGGGCTAGCTGCTCAGGACTGGAGCCCTGCTCCTGAGCAACCCGTTGCAGGATTTCACTGAGTAAGGCCCGTTCCTGCTCGCTGCTGGCTGGGGTTTGCAAGCAGTTGGTGAGCTTGGTGCGCATCCGGTCGAGCCGGTTTTGATTGATGGTGGCGTTGCTTGGCACCTCCATCTCTTCGATCGGCTTGCCCACGGCCCGCTCCATGCCGCCTAGGAAACGGCGCTCCCTCGGGGTCAGGAACAGGATGGCGTCTCCGCTGCGGCCAGCTCGACCGGTGCGGCCAATACGGTGGACATAGGCCTCCGAATCGAAGGGGATGTCGTAGTTGATCACCAGGCTGATCCGCTCTACATCGAGCCCGCGGGCAGCCACATCGGTGGCAACCAGCACGTCCACCTGGCCGCTCTTAAGCCGCTCGATGGTGCGCTCTCGCTGGGCTTGGGGCACGTCGCCGTTGAGCACGGCAACGTCGTAACCGTGCTGTTCAAGCGATTCGGCCACGGTGAGCGTGATCGCCTTGGTACGGGCAAAAATGATCACACCCTCACTGGTCTCTGCCTCCAGAACCCGCTCCAGGGCTGCTTGCTTGTGGGGCGCATGCACCATCAAGAAACGCTGACGAATGCGGCTGGCATCGGCTGCCTTTTGCTTGATCGTGATTTCAGCGGGCGCGTTGAGATATTTCTGCGATATGCGCCGGATTTCGGGCGGCATGGTGGCAGAGAACAGCACTACCTGACGCTGCTCAGGTAGTTGTTCGAGCACCCATTCGACATCATCGATGAAGCCCATGCGCAGCATTTCATCAGCCTCGTCCAGCACCAGGGCGCGAAGACTGGAGAGATCGAGGGTGCCTTGACGCATGTGGTCCATCACCCGGCCGGGGGTGCCCACCACGATTTGAACGCCGCGTTTGAGCTGATGGATCTGGTCGCGGAAATCAGCGCCGCCGTAGATCGCCAGGGTGCGCACACCGGGTAGGTGGCTGGCATAGCTGTTGAAGGCCTCGGCTACCTGCAGCGCCAACTCCCGGGTAGGGGCGAGCACCAGCACCTGGGGCTTGCGCTGCTCGGGATCGAGGGCCGCCAGCATTGGCAGGGCGAAGGCAGCGGTTTTGCCGGTGCCTGTCTGGGCCTGTCCCACCAGGTCGCGGCCGAGCATCAGCTCGGGGATGGCGGCCTTCTGAATTGGTGAGGGCTCCAGATAGCCGATGGCTTCAAGGGCCTTCAGCAGTTCTGGGGCAAAGCCGAAGCGGGCAAAGCCCGAGGCAGTGGTTGCTTCTGTCTTGACTTCAGCTGAGTTGTTTTCGGATGTGTTGATTTCAGTTGTTTGGGCGGGCGCGTCGATGTCTACGGAGCAAGCAAAGCTGCCGCCGTTGGCGTGTTCGGTCACGGGATGAAAATGGCCTGGTTAATCAGGGCTTGGTGAAGTCCTTGAACGCAGGCCGGCAGAACCCAATTGAGCCAAGAAATACTGAACGGATGGGCCGTTGCGGGGCAACTGAAGCTGCACTGCTTTACCCGATGTTCAGTTGTTCAGACCCGCAATTAACAAAACTGCCCTGCCCTTGAAAAAGGCTGAAGACAAACATTATCACCTTCCGGTCCGCTTCACTTCCGGCCGAAGTCATCCGCCAGGCGCTCGATGTCGGCTTCGCTCAACCAGCTACCACGCTGCACCTCCACGATCTCCAGATCCGCCAGACCTCCTTGGGCCCGGTGAATTGCCCCTTGGGGGATGAAGACGCTGGTCCCTGCCGTTGCGGTGACGGCCTCCTCCCCCACTTGCAGTTCACCGTCGCCGGCCACCACCACCCAGTGCTCACAGCGGTGTTGGTGGCGCTGCAGGCTCAGCCGCTGGCCGCGGCGGATCAGTAGGCGTTTGACCAGGTATTGATCTCCGCTGGCCAGCTGTTCAAACCAGCCCCAAGGGCGTTGCACCCGGCTGGCGGGACTTTGGGGCTCAGAGATGTTCACGATTTCAGGCTGACAGCCGCCGCCGCGCCGCGCAACGGGGTGATCAGGCAGGCCCGCTCTCTGGCCCTGGTCAGGGCTGTGTAGAGCAGGCGCCGTTGGGGTCTGCCGGTGTCGGGCATCAGCACCCATACCTCTTGGGCCTCACTGCCCTGGGCCTTGTGCACCGTGAGGGCCAAGGCTGGCTCGGCCTCGGGTAGCTGGGCCGGGTGAATCCAGAGAGGCTCGCTACCGCCCTGGTTTGCAAACAGCAGGCGGCGTTCCCGCCCCCGCTTGGTTTCCCTTTCCACCACCAGCCCCACGTCGCCATTGGCGAGCCCCAGTTCGCTGAGGTTGTGGCGGCACAGCACGGGCGTGCCCACTGGCCAAAACTGGGGCGAGCGGGCGGCCGCCTCCCCCAGCAGGGCCTGGTGGATAGCTTCCACCCCCCAGCGGCCCCGGCGCACTGGTGTCAGCACTAGGTAGTTATCCAGGCCCGCCAGCAGGCTGGCGGTGACGGCGGGATCGTCCAGATCGCCCGCCAGGCAGCTCTCCTGCAGCTGGTGCTGGTGCTGCCGCAGTCGTTGCAGTAGCTCTGCTGGCAGCTGGCGTGGGTTGGCCGGCAGCCAGCGCAGGTTGTCGTCAGAGTTCAGCGGTGTGAGCAGGGCCTCGAGGGGCTGCTCAGCCTCCCGTAGGGCCGCTGCTACCGCAGCGATGGCCCCGTTGTTGCGGTAGGTGGTGCGCAGCTCGATGGCGGCTCCGCCCAGGGCCTGGCGGCGTTCGGGTGCCTGCAGCTCCAGCAGCACTGGCCCGGGGCCTACCGGTGGCAGCTGGGCCGCGTCCCCCACCAGCACCAGCCGGCAGCTGGGTGGCAGGGCCTCCAGCAGGGCCTGCATCAGGGGGAGATCCACCATCGACACCTCATCCACCACCAGCAGGTCGAGGGCAAGGGGGTGCTGGCGGTTGCGGCCGAAGCGCTCGCCGCGGCTCTCCAGCAGCCGGTGCAGGGTGCTGCAGGGAAGTTGCAGGCTGCTGCTAGCTAGGGCTGCCCGCAGCCGACTCGCCGCTTTGCCCGTGGGGGCTGCTAGCTGAATGCGGCTGCCTGGTTGCTGGGCTAGCACCGCAGCCAACATGCGAGCCACGGTGCTGGTTTTGCCGGTGCCCGGACCGCCCTCAAGCAGCACCAGGCCGTATTGCAGCACCGCCGTGACGGCCCGCTGCTGGTCCGGATCCAGCCCGTCGCTGCAGCTTGCGCCGGGACTCGCATCGGGGAGCTGAAACTGGGCCCGCTCGATCAGTGCCTGCAGCACCTGCTGGCGCTGGCGCTGCCAGCGGCGCCACATCAGCCGGTCGCCCTCCAGCACAAGGGGACCATCCGGCTCGGCGCCCAGGGGTGAAGCCTCCAGGGCGCGGCGATGTTCGGCGCTGGGCAGGCTGATTTCCAGGCGACCCTCCGCCAGGGCGGCAGCCAGGTTGGTTATCAGTTCCGCCAGCAATGGATCGGGGTTGCTGCCATGCAGCCGCGGCAGGGCTTCAGCCAGGGCCCCTGCCAGGGTCTGGAGCCAGCGAGGTTGCTCTAGGGGTGTGGGGCTGCTCATGGTGTGCCCCCCAGGGCCTGGTCCAGTTGGAGCAGGCGGGCCAAGGGCGGCTGCTCCACAAACATGCCGGGCACCTCGCTGGCCGTGGTGGGTCCTGGCACCCCGCGCAGGAACACGTAGACGTAGCCGCCCAGGTGCTGCTCGGGTCGGTAGCCGGGCAGGCGCCAGCGCAGGTAGCGGTGCAGGGCTACCAGGTACAGGTGGGCCTGCAGGGGGTAGTGGTTGGCGGCCATCAGCTCTGCCATGGCTGCTGCTCCGTAGTGGCGTGGACCGCAGTGCAGCGGCTGCCCCTGGTCGTCGCGCTCGCCCAGCCAGTTGCTCTTCCAGTCGGCCACCCACCAGCGCTCGCCCTGTCGAAATACCAGGTCGATCGAGCCGGTGAGAAAGCCCCGGCTTTCCACTTTCAGCTGGGCAAGCTGCTCGGCGTAGGCGCTGCCAAACCACCCTTCGGGATGGTCGGCAAAGGGGCGTGCCAGGTCTGGGGTGCGCACCAGGCCGAGGGGCAGATCGAAGTTCATCTCATTGAGGCGGGCACCGCGCTCAAGCTGGGCCAAGCTGAAGTCGTTGCAGGGGCCGCCCAGGGGCGTGTGCCGCAGCTGCTCCAGCCCAACTAGCACCGCTTCGCCGTGCTGCGCAGCGATACCGGCCCGCTGCAGCTCGCGGCCCACCAGCTCGGCCTGGGCTGCCAAGGGTTGGCAGTAGTCGAGCTGCTCAAGGATGCGGTGCAGGCAGTCGCCGGCCTGGGCGCCCCGGGGGAAGGTGGCCAGAGGGCTGTCCTGGGAATCGGCGCCCATGGCGTTGGCCGCCGTTGCTGCCTCGAGTTCAGTCACCAGGGCATCGGTTTCGCGGCCCTCCTCCACGGCTGCGGGGGCGGCGCTGTGGCTGCCCTGGGTCCAGCTGGTGTAGCTGCTGCGGCCCCAGCTGCTGTCGAAGCCATGGCTGGGTACGGGGCCTCGCTGCAGGGATAGGCCAGCAGCTGCCGGGCCTGGTTTCAGCTGGCTGCGCTGGCCGCTGGCGGGGGGCTGCACCAGGGTGAGGGGCAGCTGGCGGCGGGCGATTGCTTGCTCCAGCCGCTCGCGCCACTCCGCATCACTGCGGCCGATGTAGGGGTCGTGGTCGCTTGCGGGGGGCTGCTCCTGGTCGAACAGCCAGGGGTGCAGCGGATTGCCCTGCTGGCCCAAGGCCGGGCCCCAGGCCAGCACCAGCAGCAGCTTGGCCCGGGTGGCAGCGACATAGGCAAGTCGCTCCCGCTCCTGCAGCTCGGCCCCAAGCTGCTGCTGGCTGGCGCCCTGGCCCGGGCCCCAGTTGTTGTTCAGGTGTAGGTCGAGCACTGCTTCGGGCTGCCCGCCTTCAGGGCAGCCCGGGTGCCAGCGCACGCCGATGGACTGGCCGCTGCGGCTCTCAGCGCCGGCCTGCCAAAGGTAGGGACAGATCACTACTGGATATTCCAGGCCCTTGCTGCGGTGCACCGTCAGCACCGATACGGCCTCATCGACCACGTCGCTGTGGGGCTGGTGGGCGTCGGGGATGTCCCGGTCGGGATCGAGCCGCAGACGCCGCAGCCAGTCGGCTGCCGCTGCGGGACCCAATTGGTCGGCATGGAGCCGCACGGCCACCAATTCACCGCACTGCTGCAAATCCGCCAGCAGCCGGCCGCCGAGGGATAGCTGGGCCAGCCCCTTTTGCTCCAGCAGGCTCGCCAGCACCCCAAGCAGGCCGCGGCGGGGAAGTTCAACGGCCAGCTGGGCTAGGCGCGCAGCCAGGTTGCTCCAGGCTTCGGGGCTGGCGGAGGCGATTTGCTCCGCGCTCCAGCCCAGCAGGGGAGAGGCGGCCAGCAGCCGCAGGCGCTGGGATCGGCCGGGTTCGGCCAGGGCATCGAGTAGCCGTTGCATTGCCGAGGCGCCGGCGCTTTCAAACACATCCCCCTGGCTCACCAGCTTGCTGGCTATGCCGCAGCGATCAAGGGCGGCGCGCAGGGCTTCAGCCTGACGGTGGGTGCCCACCAGCACGCATAGGTCGTTGGGGCCCAGGGGTTGGCGCTGCTCACCCCGCTGTTGCATCAGCCCCTGGTTGAGCAATTCGGCGCTGAAGCAGGCGATCTGGTCGGGAAGTTGCCGCTCCAGGGCGCTGCGGCTGGGTGGTTTCTCACCAGCCAGGCGGCTGCCGCCGAGCCAGAGCAGCTGCAGGGGGTGCTGGCCGGCCGGTAGCAGCAGTTTGGTGTCGCTCGCCTGGGGCCGCACCGCTGGTACGGCCAGGTCGCTGCGGCGCAGCCCCGGCCCCATCAGGCCGTTGAGGCCGGCGACCAGGGCCTCGCTGGAGCGGAAGTTGTCGCGGAGGCTGCTGATGCCGCCGAAGCTGGCGGCGGCCTGACGGGCCAGCAGATAAGTGCGCAGGTCGCCGCCGCGGAAGCGATAGATCGCCTGCTTGGGATCACCCACCATCACCAGTCGGTGCCGCTCAGGCTGGAAGGCCCGCGAAAGGATGCGCCACTGGATCGGATCGGTGTCCTGGAATTCATCGATCAGGGCAACGGCATAGCGGGCTCCCACCGCCTCTAGCAGGGGGGTACTGGCCTGCTCGCCCGGATCAAGACCCTCCAGCAGTTGGGCGAAACCCAGCCTTCCGCTCTGGCGCCGCCGCCGGCCCAGTTCGGCCCGGCCCCAGTGGCAGGCGTGCAGCACTAGGGCTTCGGCCGGTCCATCCAAAACCTGGGCGATCGCCTCCTGCAAGGGGCGTTCAGGCAGGGAGGGGCCGGGGCCTTTCCCAGCGCCAGGTTCGAGGCTGCGGGCAACCTTGAGAAAGGCGCCGGGGTGGAAGTAGTCGCGCAGCAGGCCCTGGCCGCCGCCCTGGCTGCCTGCCGTGGCGCCGTAGTCGCCGCCGATGGGCTGGGCAGCGATCCAGCTCCGCACTAGAGCGCAGCGGTCCTTGGTGGGTTTGGGAACGTAGGGGCTGGTGGTTTTGAAGCCCTGGCCGCGCCATTGGCTGGCGGCGGCGCAAAAGCCGGCCTCCAGGGCTTGGCCGTGGCTGGCCCAGAGCTGCTGGAAGTTGTGCCACGCCTCGCTCCACAGGGCCTCGAGCTGGGGTGCCAAGGGGGCGTCGGCCCGCAGCGTTGCCGGCAGGGAATCCAGGCCTAGGGCTGGATCGCCATCGAGCTGGCGCAGCAGGCCCTCGAGGGTTTCGGGGCCGCCAACCTGTTGCTGCAGCCCGGCCAACAGGTGGCTTGGCAGGGGCAGCACCTGCTGTTGCCAGTAGTCGTGTGCCACCTGGCGCACCAGGGTGCCCTTGTCGGTTTCGAGCTGCAGCTCCGGTGGCAGGCCCGCTTCCAGGGCGTGGCGCTGCAGGGTGCGGCGGCAGAAACCGTGGATGGTGGTGATGTCGGCGGCATCCAGCTCTTCGAGGGCCAGCAGCAGCCGGGCCCGCAACTTTTCGGCCCGCGGTCGTTGCTGCTCCAGCCAGGCGGCCAGGGTTGGATCGGGCGGCTCCAGATCTGGATTTTCCAGGCCGGCCAGGGCCCGCTGCAGGCGCTGGCCGATGCGATCGCGCAGTTCGGCGGCGGCGGCCTCGGTGAAAGTCACCACCAGCAGCTGGCGCAGCCCTAGCTCGGCCTCGGTCACATAGCGCAGCACCAACTGGGCCAGGGCGAAGGTTTTGCCGGTGCCGGCGCTGGCCTCCAGCAGCCGCAGCCCGGGATCCAGGGGAAAGGCATTGGCCTCAAATGGTTGTGGCAGTGGCAGTGGGAGTGGCAGGGCTTGTTCAGATGCCAAAGCCTGCTCGCTGCCGGCAGACAGGTTCATATCAACCGCTCCCGCAGGGGACCAAGCAGCTCCCCAGCCCGGGCGGCCAGCTCACCGCTGGCCAACAGGGCGGCACCGCTGAGTTCAGATCCGAAGCAGAGGGCCTGCTCCGGATCAAGCCGCTCGCCGCGCAGCTGAAAACCGCCTTCCCAGGTTTCGATGGCCCGTGCTTCACCCTTATCGAGCAGGGCCCAGCCGGTTTCCGGTGGCACCGGCCAGCAGCTCTGGCGCCATTGCTGGCGCAACTCCAGCAGCCGCAGTAGTTCTGCCCGGGCGCTATCTACCTGCGGCGCCTGCAGCCGCAACTGCACGCCGAAGTCCTTTGCACCCCGGGCCACCAGCACCCCATCCAGCGGCCCTTGGTCGGCGGCGGCGGCCAGCAGCAGCGCCAGCCACAGCTCCATTCGGTGGCGATTGCGCGGTCGGGCGGTGTGCAGCACCAGCACCGAGCTCCCCCGCCACTGCAGCTCCTGCTGGCAGTTTTGCCAGAGGGCCAGCTGCCGGCGCTCAGGGCCCAGGGCCTCGAGGCTGGCGTGCAGGCTGCGCCAGCGCTGGCTGAGCCCGCCGGCCTCCAGTTCACCTGCCGCCAGAGGAGGCAGCAAGCCCTGGCCGCGGTGGCGAGCCAGCCAGCCGGCGGGCCCATCGAGGGCTGCGTCGCTGGGGCTTTCGAGGGCCTGGCGCAGCAGCAGCGCCCGCCCGCGCTCATCGAGGCTGAGGGGCTCGAGGTCGTCGAGGCTGTCGGCCCATTCCCGCGGCCTTAGCTCCAATTCAGCCAGCCAGCTGGCCTGGGGGGCAAGCAGCCAGTCGCGCAGATCCCCAGAGGAATCGCTGGCCTGGGCCGGAGGAGCGCTAGGGGGTTCGCTGGCCGCCAGGGGCCGGGGCGGTTGCGGTGCTCCGCTCTGCTGGCGTGGTTGATCGAGCAGCTCACGGGCCTTCAGCAGACGCTCGTCGCAGCTGCCGGGCGGCCGCTCGCCGCTGGCTTGGAAATTGGCCCGGTCGAGGGGGTTGGCAGGGTGACTAATCACCAGTTCGCTACCGCCACAAGGCAGCTGCCCCTGCAGCCACTCGAGCCACTGGCGTACCGGTGTGGCCGGTGGCAGCTCTTCGCCGCTGCGGGGGTCGCGGCTGCTCCAGGTCACCAGCAGATGGTCGCGGGCTGAGAGCAGGGCCTCCAGCAGCACGTAGCGGTCCTGGTCGGCCGGGTTGGGATCGCCGAGGTGGCGCTGCTGTTCCAGCAGGTGGAAGCCGGGCCGCTTGCTCTGACGGGGATAGGCGTTTGCATCCAGGCCCATAAGCACGATCACCCGATGGGGAATCGCCCGCATCGGCTCGAGGGCGCTGATGGTGAGGGCGCCGCTGCGGTGGCCAAACCGGCCCGAATCCGCAGCCAGGCGCTCATCAAGCACGGCAGCCACCACGGGTGCGGCCAGCTCCAGGTTGCAGCCGGCGGCGGCCTGCTGCCAGTCGTCAATGGCGGCTAGCACCAGGGGTAGTTCCCAGTCCTGGCCACTACTGCCAGCCTGACCAGCCTGGTCGCCGTCGCCGAACAGGTCGCTCAGCAGGGCCCTAAGGCAGGTATTCCAGGCCAGGCAACAGCGGGGTCGCCGCAGCTCCACCAGCCAGTGGCGCAGCCGGGTGAGCAGGTGCAGCCAGCGGCCCAACAGCTCGATGCTCTCGCCACTGGCCAGGGGGGCGGTGGCGGCCGGGGCCAGGCCGGGGTCGCAGGGCAGCACCAGGCCTAGTAGCAGCCGATCGATCACCCAGCTGAGGCTGCCGCTGCCCAGGCCGCCGCGCTCTTCTGCATCGAGGCCCCAGTGGAAGCCCCCCCGCTGCAGTAGCGGATGCAGGGCCGCCATCTCGACACCACTGAGCTGGAAATGCCCCTGCAGCGCCGGACTCTCCAGCAGGGTTTCCAGGGCGGAGGCGGTGAGCCGTTCCCCCGCCAGCCGCAGCAGCTCCAGCAAGCTGCGGCTGAGGCTGGCTTCGCTTTGCTGGCTGCGGTCGGTGAGGCGCCAATTGAGGGCCACCCCAGTGGCCTCTTGATCGCCAAATACGGCCGCCACCAAAGGCGCTAGGCCATCCACCTGAGGCGTCATCACCAGCACATCGCGGGGCTGGAGCGTGGGATCGGCGGCCAGCAGCTGCAGGATGCGGTCCCGCACGACCTGCACCTGGCGCAGGGGGCCGGGACAGCGGTGGAACTCCAGGGAGCTGTCTGTCGGTGCCCGCTGCAGCAGGGGTTGGGCAGCCGGATCCGCCAGTTGTTGCTGCAGCTGATGCAGCAGGGGCGCTGGCCCCTGGCCCCGATGGCTGCTGGCCGGGGCCACAAACAAATCCTTTTCCTGCCACTGGCCCTGGAGGCTCTCGCCGCTGCCTTCGAGCAACTGCTGAAACTCGCCGCCGAGTCGGCCGAAGCGGGCCTCCAGGCCAGGGGCCTGCAGTAGCCAGTCACCATCAAGGGGCTGCTGCAGCGCGATCGCATCGCTGAGCAGTTGGCGGCGGCTGGTGCAGCGCTGCCACAGGTCGCGGCAGGGGGTGAGCAGGTATAGGTCCACATTTGTGTGCACGCTCAGGGCCTGCAGCAGCTGCACCTGGATCGGCGCCAGGCTGCTGAGCCCAAACAGGCGCAGGGGATCGGGCAGGCTGCCGGCCGGCGGTGCCTTGATCTGCAACTGGGCTATGGCCTCCAGCACCTGCAGGCCGAAGGGCTTCACCCCCAGGCGCTCCCGTAGCCGCCCCACCAGCAGCCGCTGCCACTCCTGCTCCGGCGGCAGGGGTGGGCCGTCCTCCCCACACCACCAGGCTGCCAGCAGCTCAGGGCGATACAGGGCTAGGTCGTCGAGGGCGTCTGCGATGCTGCGGCCCAGCTGCCATTGGGCCAGCTCAAGGTTGCTGCCGTGCTGCGGGTAGCGGCCTAGCCAGTGCTTAAGCGAGGCAGCTTCTGGCTGCTCCACCAGCTGGGGGAGCAGTTCCAGCACGGGCCACACCAGCTGGCTGGCACGCCAGGGATCCTGGTCTGCGCCGTTTTCGCCCAGCACCCCATTCACGATTTGGCGCAGCTGGCTGCCAGGAAATGGGTAGCGGATGTTGGCGGCGATGCCGCCGAGTCCCACGGCCAGCTGTTCACCAAGCCAGCGGCTGGTGGGCCAGGTGTTCACCACAACCTGCACTGTCTCGAGCGGCCCGGGAGGCGTGAGCAGCAACTGGGCGGCCAGGAGTTCGGCAAGGTGTTCGGCCCGGTTGCCCCGGAAAACTGTGAGCACAACAGATGCTCAGCTGGTGGTCGTCAAGGCAGGCAGCCTGCCAGCTCCTGGCTGAAGGAGGAGAGCCGCCGCTCTTGCAAGCCGTAAACGGCGTGAATCGCTCCGGTTTCGGGGCAGTAGGCCGAAAGCTCGCCGCCGTAGCAGGCGCCCGTATCCACCATCACGATCTGGCCGAGGCGACGCACTTGGGGCCCGGGGGTGTGGCCGATCACTACCTCACCGAAGCGACCGTCGTAGGCCTGCCAGAAGGGCATGCGGATGCTGAGGTCCGGTTCCCAGGTGTCGGGATTGAAGCCAGCGTGGGTGGCGAGCCAGCCTTCACCGGCGTAGGTGCGGGGCAGCTGCTCCAGCCGCTCCTGCCAGAGGCGGCAGTGGCGATCGCCGAGTTGGCGATAGGTGTCGCAGCCGGCCAAGGCCCTTTGAGCGGTCCAGTCGCCCTGCCGCAGGGCGGCCACTAGGTCGGCTTCGTGATTTCCCATCAGCCAGATGGCCCGGCCGGAGCTCACCAAGCCCCAGGCCAGCTCCATGGTGCGGCGGATCTGGGGGCCGCGGTTGATCACATCACCGCAAAGCACGAGCTTGTCGCCTGCAGGTAGGCGAGCTACCAGCAGCTCAAGCGCGTCGGCACAGCCGTGGACGTCCCCGATCACCCAGTGGTGGCAGGAACGTGTAGGGGACGTCATCAGTCCATCGCGTTAGTTCCAGTCTTGCCTGCCTGACGGCCACTTGTCAGCCCCCCAGCGATTCATGTCGACCGGCCAGCGCTGGTACGGTCGCCCCACCCAGTGACAGTCAGATGAATCCAGCGTCGTTGTCGGTGGTCGAGCGGGTAAACGCCCTGGTAAAAGCCCTAAATGGCGCTAAGCGCACCAATGAGGCCTTGGCCCGCTGCGGCAACGGTGAGGAGATGCTCGACGTTCTGCTCGATGCCTCCGCCAAGCTCGGCCTAGGGCTCAGCCGCCAGCAACTGGCGAACACCCCACCAATCCGCGACTGGGTGTGGTGGAAAAACAAGGAGGCCCTACTCACGATTGGCGATAACAAGCCTCGCTACCAGCAGGACGCTTCCCAGGGCAAGGACAAGCGCGAGCCGACGCCTGAGCGGAAGCGCTTTCTGGGTCTGTTCTAAGGCCTGATTTCAGGCCGCGCTGGCTAGGGCGTCGGGGATGGCGGCACTGGGGGCTTCAAAGCGGCCCACGGCCACGAATTCCAGGCGCAGCTTCAAAAAGGTGATGAATTTCTCATCGGTGGACACCACCGCCGCCGCCGGCCGCGGCACGGCGCTGCCGATCGGTTCGAGTTGGGGTGCCTCGAGAAAGGCTGGCCGTTTCACCAGCCAGAAGTCGATTTCCTTGCCCTGTTCTCCGTAGTGGCGCACCCTTTCGCGCAGCACCTCCTCAAGGGGCTCCTCAACGGTGAGGAACGCTTCGCTGGCGGCGATGAAGTGATAGGTGCTCATAGCTGGCGGCTGCCGAACAGGGGGTCGCGGCGCGGATTCTGTATCAGCGCCTTCATCTGCCGAACAGCTTCTTCCAGGCCCACCGCCAGGGCCCGGGCCACGATTGTGTGGCCGATGTTGAGCTCCTCCATGCCTTCGATGGCGGCGATGGGCTCCACGTTTTGGTAGGTGAGGCCGTGGCCGGCATTTACCCGCAGCCCGAGGCTGCGGGCGATGAAGCTCCCCTCCGTGAGCCGGGCCAGCTCGGCTGGCTGCAAACTCCAGTCGGCTTCGGCGTAGGCGCCGGTGTGCAGCTCCACCCAGCGGGCGCCGGTGGCGCGGCAGGCCTCCAGCTGGCTCGCCTCGGCGTCCACAAACAGGCTCACGCCGATGCCGGCGTCTTGCAGCGCACCCACCAGAGCGCTGAGAGCTGGCTGCTGACCCGCTACATCGAGGCCGCCCTCTGTGGTTACCTCCTGACGCTTCTCCGGCACCAGGGTCACCATGTCCGGCTTGAGGCGTAGGGCGATCGCCTCCATCTCAGCTGTGGCGGCCATCTCCAGATTGAGCCGGCTGCGCACGGTTTGACGCAGCAGCTCCACATCGCGGTCCTGAATATGGCGCCGGTCTTCCCGTAGGTGCACGGTGATGCCGTCAGCCCCCCCCAGCTCGGCCAGCAGGGCATAGCTCACCGGATCGGGCTCCACCGTGCGGCGGGCCTGGCGCACATTGGCGATGTGGTCGATGTTGACGCCGAGGCTGGCCATGGCTGGGGAGTGGTTGGCAGGCGGTGATTCCGCCCAAATCCTATGGATACCGCAACCTGCGCCGGCTCAGGACGCCAGTTCAACTGCCCGCGCTCGAGCCGAGCTCCATTGCCTAGCCCCTAGCTTTGAACTTGCTCGCAATTAACGGGTTGTTGGCGGTTCAATCAGGCCCATCGGCGTTGTCCACCCAGGCCCCCTCCTCCCGGGAAAAGGGGCTCTGCAATGGCATCAGCCCCTGGCTGGCACCGCTCGCCATGGTGGCTAGCCAGGACATTGGCCTCCGCTTTTTTTTCCGTAGCGTCCAGGTGCTTGGCAGCGAAAATCTGCCTCTCAGTGGGCCGCTGCTGCTAGCTCCGACCCACCGGGCCCGCTGGGATGCCCTGCTGTTGACCCACGCCGCAGGCCGCCGCATTACGGGGCGGGATTGCCGCTTTATGGTCACGGTTGATGAGATGCGCGGGCTGCAGGGCTGGTTTTTGCACCGGTTGGGCTGCTTTCCCGTGAGTCAGGGGCGCCCCTCCCTGGCCAGCCTGCGCTACACCGTGGACCTACTTGCTGCCGGTGAGCAGCTAGTGGTTTTTCCAGAGGGACGCATCGTGCGGGAAGAGATTCCCCTGCGGCTGCACCAGGGCCTCGCCCGCCTGGCCATGCTGGCCGCCGGCCAGGGCGTGGCGGTACCAGTGGTGCCCGTCGGCATCGCCTATGGCCATCGCCCCCCCCGCCGCGGGGATGGGGCCGTGCTCTGTTTCGGCCCACCTCTCAGCTTGGAGGGCCAGGGAAGGCAGGCTGCGAGTGCTTTCACCGCCCACCTCGCCGCCGCCATGGCCGTGGTTGAAGGCCAGGCCCAGGGAGCCCTGGGTCTGGCCCCCTAAAGTTGATGCATATTTGTTTGCTGGTTGTGCGTAGGCCATCCCGCTTGATTTGTGGCTCCGCTTTGGCCTTGATGGCCCTCGCTGCGCCCCTAGCTCCGGCCAAGGTGCAAGCTCAGCAGGAGCCCCAAAAGGCCCTGGAGTCCACCGGCAGCCCGTTCAATCTTGAGGGTGTGCGCGCCCTGTTGGTGCGCGGTGACGCCGCCGTTGCTAAGGGCAATCTGGCCGAAGCCCGCAAGCTCTACGACCAGGCCCGCGATGCCTGTCGCCGCCTGCTCGGCTTTTATCGCGACCTGAGCGGCTCCTTCCGCGGACTCGATGCCCGCATCCCCCGCGAAATGGACCAAAAGGGGCGGGAAGCTTTGGAAACCATGGCTCAGGCGAACCTGCGCTTGGCGGCCTTGTTCCGTCGCCAGAACCAGCCTGAGGTGGCGGTGCCCCTGCTGGTCGAGGTGGTCAAGGTGATGACCCCGGCCAGCCCAGAGGGTCGCAAGGCTTTCCAGAGCCTGGTCGAGATTGGCTTCGCCGCCACTCCCTACACATCAGGGGCCGCGGCAACCCCTGGCAGCTGACCACTAGATTTCCCCTGTTCGCTGCCTCTTCGCTTCGATGGTGCATCCAGACCAGGTGAAGGCCGCAATCACCTTGGCCATGCCCGATGCCCATGTTGAGGTTGAAGACCTCACCGGTGGCGGCGACCATCTGCAGGTCACGGTGATCTCCGCAGCGTTCGACGGCCTGACCAGGGTCAGGCAACACCAGCTCGTGTATGGCGCCCTACGCCAGGAATTGGCCAGTGAGGCAATCCACGCCCTAGCCCTGCAAACATCCACTCCCGCCTGAGTCCATGGACGCCACTACCCGCCAACGCATCGAAGAACTCCTGGCCAGCAGCCCGGTATTCGTTTTTATGAAGGGCAACAAGCTGATGCCCCAGTGCGGTTTCTCCAACAACGTGGTGCAGATACTGCACTCAGTTGGGGTTCCGTTTGAAACCTTCGACGTGCTCTCGGATGCTGAGATCCGTAATGGCATCAAGTCATTTTCCGACTGGCCCACGATTCCCCAGGTGTACGTGAAAGGGGAATTCATCGGTGGCTCCGACATCTTGATCGAGATGTACAACTCCGGTGAGTTGCGCGAGAAGCTGGAAGTGGCTCTGGCTAGCTGAAAGGGGCAGCTAGCCATTCAGCGAGTCAGTAGCGCTCGCTTTCGTAAAGGCTGCGCGGGTCACCATCTGGACCCACAAAGCTGGAAGGATCTCGAATCCAGCGGTCGGTGAGCTCCTCTAGTCGCCGCTGGGAGATCGGATCAAGCACCGCAGTGCGGCGCAGGGCGTGGATGTAGCCATCGGCGTAGAGCCTCAATTCAGCAGGGCTGTGGAAGCGATGGGCCAGTTCCTGGCAGGCATCGCACAGCGACTGGAAGTGGCGGATGGCGTCTGGGTGTTGAAGCGAAGTCATGGGGTCGTAGGACCTTTGTCTATTTTGCCCCTTGGAGGCAGAAGCCGCGATTGGGTGGTCTCCGCATAGTTGGTGGTGTCCACACAAACGCAGCGACTGATACGCGGATCCCCTGGCGGCTGCCGTTAAGGTGAATTCAACACAGTTGTGGACTCCATCAACTCCTCTAACCCGCCACTGCCGGCCTCTGGGGCCGCCAATCAGGCCGGAAGCCAGCCCCAGCGGGTTTTGGTGGTTGATCCCCACGCGACCCTGCGCACGGTGCTGGCCCAGCGACTGCGGCAGGACGGCCATCTTGCGGCGGCGGTTGCAACGGCTCGTGAAGCTCTGGACGTGTGCCAGGACCAGTCCCCCGATCTGCTGATCAGCGCTGAATTACTCGATGAGAGTTCCGCCCTGCGCCTGGCGGCCCAGCTGCGCTGCTCCGTGATGGTGCTCACGGCCCGCACCGGTTCGGAGCCCGTAGTGAGCCTGCTTGATGCGGGCGCAGATGATGTGCTGCGCAAACCTTTTGGCCTTGAAGAACTCGCCGCCCGCTGCCGCACCCTGCTGCGCCGCGGCGGCACCGGTCTGCAGGAGCGGGTCTGCGTTGGTCCGCTTGAAGTTCACGTATTGCTCCGTCAGGTAACCCTGCGCGACCAGCCAGTCGAGCTGAGTCCACGGGAATTTGCCCTGCTTTGTGCACTGCTAATGCCCCCTGGGGTTGTGCGCAGCCGTCAGGAGCTACTGCGTATGGCCTGGCCTCCCTTCAGCGGCGGTCCCCGCTCGGTTGACACCCAAGTGCTCACCCTGCGGCGCAAGTTAGAGCAGGCTGGGTTGGGTGAAGGTGGCGGCATCGAAACGATGCGCCAGCAGGGCTATCGCTTCAGCCTGGAAACCCTGCCCGAAGCTGCTGCCGAGGAAGAGCCGGTGCGTCAGCAGCTCAACTCCCTGGTTTAAGAGCCCAAACCAACTCTCCGAGCAACATGGCGGCACTCAGGCCGGCTAGGAGTTGGTAGGTCCAAGGTGGGCTGATCCGGCCGATTGAGCTGGTGTTGATGCCCGTTTCCTGGCTGAAGCGGCCCAGAAACTGCTCGAAGGCTGCAACCCGTTGCGGCAGTAGGTAGGCCGATCCGTCTTCTCCCCTCACGTAAAAGACCCGGCCCCCCTGGCTTGTGGCTACTGGTGTGAGTCCGCTGATGGATTTCCAAGGCAGGCTCCAGCCGCGTCGCAGCAGCCAGGCACACCAGCTGGGATGGCCAACCCGAATGCCATCGGCATCTAGCTCTACGGCTTCACTGGTGGCTGCCACTACCAAGCCCAGCCCCAGGGGTAGAGCAAGCCAAAGCAGCAATTTGAGTTCTGCTGGTGCCAGTAGGGGCAGGGGCGCCACCATTGCCAAGTAGAGAGCGATCAGGGTGAAGCGGATCAGCGCGGCCATCGGGTAGCGGTCGCTGCTGACGGCCAAGGTGCCGCTCATCGATCTTCGGGGGAGCCGGGTAGGGGTTCGATCAGGGTCTCTGGCTGGTAGCGACCGCTGAAAACTTCCTGCTCGCGGCCTTTCCAGAATTCGCCAAGTCGCATCAGATCGGCGTGGGCCTCCTGCAGGCTGGCCATGTAGGCATCCGGGTCCATGCTGGCTTTGGCCTCCTTGAGCTTGGTGAGCCGCAGTAGCTGCAGCATCCAGGGCTTGCTGAGCTCGCCGCGTTGCTCGAGGTAAGTGGCCAGCTCGGCGGAGCTGGGGGTAGGGGAGCCGGGCATGGAGATGCTGAATCGCTGACGTTCTAGGCCCAGCCTATGGAGGAAGGGTGTGTCGTCGTTGGGCGCCAGACCTAGGTTTAGGCGCATTGGCTTTGATTTGATTTGGCGAACCGACGCAATCGTTCCCCTCAGTTGAACCTGGAGTCGCGGCTTGGCCATCGTCTGCAGTTGCGCAATCTGCCGGCCGAGATTCCCCGCGACCGCCTTGGTGAGGAAGGGCTGGAAGCGGATCTGGCTTATCAGTTGGTGCACGATCATCTGATGCTGGATGGCAATGCCCGCCTAAATATGGCGACCTTTGTGGGCACCTGGATGGAGCCAGAGGCGCTGCAGCTTATGCAGGAGTGCGCCGAAAAAAATATGATCGATAAGGATGAATATCCTCAAACGGCAGAGCTTGAGGAGCGCTGTCTGCATATTCTGGCTGATCTCTGGAATGCCGAATCTCCCGATCAGGCGATCGGTACCTCCACCACTGGATCAAGCGAAGCCTGCATGCTGGGGGGCATGGTGCTCAAGTGGCACTGGCGACAAAAGCGGCGTGCCGCTGGCCTCGATGATCGGCGCCCCAATTTGGTGATGGGCACCAACACCCAGATCTGCTGGGACAAGGAACCCCGGCTGGTGCCGATCACCCCCGAGCGGCTCCATCTCACTGGCGAGGAGGCAGTTGCCTATTGCGATGAGAACACCATCGGTGTGGTGGGGATTCTGGGCAGCACCTTCGATGGCAGTTACGAGCCCATCGCCGAGATTCACCGCTGCCTTGATGGGCTGCAGGAACGCACTGGCCTCGATATCCCAATGCACGTGGATGCGGCTTCGGGAGGTTTTGTGGCGCCGTTTAATTCACCTGATCTGGTTTGGGATTTCCGGTTGCCCCGGGTGCAGTCGATCAATGCCAGTGGTCATAAGTATGGGGGGGTGTTGCCAGGGGTGGGCTGGGTGTTGTGGCGCGAGCAGGGGGCCTTGCCTGAGGAGTTGCGCTTCAACGTCAACTACTTGGGTGGCCAGATGCCCACGATCGGTATGAATTTCTCCCGTCCCGGGGCCCAGGTGGTGGCCCAGTATTTCAATTTTCTGCATCTGGGTCGGGCCGGATATGCCCTGCGCATGAGCAGGCTTGAAGCGATCGCCTGCGAGTTAGCTGATGGCCTAGCTGAACTGGCTCCCCTGCAGCTGGTGAGCCATCCCCGCGGCCAGCTGCCTGTTTTTGCCTTGAAGTTGGATCCAGCGGTAACCAATTGGACGGTGTTCCAGCTATCTGACAAGTTGCGCGAGCGGGGCTGGCTTGTGCCCGCTTACACCATGCCCGCCGATTGTGCCTCGCTTGCGGTTTTGCGCTTTGTGGTGCGGGCAGGTTTCAGTCGCGATATGGCCGATCAACTGCTGGAGGACATCCGCCGGGCCGTCGATTGGTTCGAGCGGCTGCCGGGGCCCCTGTTGGCACCGGATGTCGCCGAGCAGGCCTTTCACCATTGATGGAGCCGGGTTTGGTTATTGCACAAGGCACGGTTCAGCACTACTTGCTTGGTTTGCTGGCTATTGGCAACAACGTGTCGGCTTTGGGCGCCTTTCTGGCCCATAGCCGTGGCCTACCCAGGGCAAAGGTGCGGCGCATCATCTTGATCAGCAGTGGTGCCTGCTTGGCGATGTTGCTGCTGTTTCTGCTGCTGGGGCCGGCGATTCTTGGCTTCTTTGGTATCTCGATCAGCTCCTTCCAGATTGCCGGCGGGCTGCTGCTTGGTGGTTTGGGGTTGGACATGATGAAATCTCGCCAGCCCGATGACGTCGAAATCAAAGCGGTTGCTGCCGGCACCGAGCCAGCGGATCTAGGCAACGATGCCCATATTTACGGGTTCGCCGTGGTGCCGATTGCCCTGCCGCTCACGGTGGGTGCAGGCACCTTTTCCGCTGTGATTTTGTTTTCCTATCAGGCGCAGAGTTCGGGAACGGTGCCGGCCTTGGTCGCGGCGATTGGGGCTCTGGTGGTGGTGAACTTTGTGGTCTTCAGCTTCAGTGCGCGCATCGTCCGGCTCGTCGGTGATGTGGGCCTGAGTGTGTTCACCAAGGTGATGGGCATGTTCACCCTGGCAATCGGTGTGGAATTCATCCTGCGGGGCCTCAGCACGGTTTACCGCCAGCTCAATCTGGCAACGCCCATGGGTTGAGCCCCAGATCGGCGCCGATGCGGTGGGCGCAGGCAAAGCCACTGAAGGCCACCGCATTGAGGCCCTGGCCTGGGAAACAGGAATCCCCCACCGCATACAAGCCGGCGAGGCCGGTGCGGTTGAAGGGCATCGGCAGCAGCCCCGGCAGGCGCAGGGCTGGGATTGGGCCGTAGCTGCCGCCCATGCGGCCCAGGAAGCGCCGGTGGCTGCGCGGCGTGCCGACTTCGCGGTGACGGATAGCGCCCTTCAGGCCGGGCAGGATCGCCTCGAGCCGGCCGATCAGCCGGTCGGCATCCG
>NZ_JAGQDB010000027.1:0-28445 GCF_024346495.1 Cyanobium sp. A1C-AMD
GCAACTCCGCCAAAGCTTCCACCGTGGCCAGGGGGATCACCACCACCCCGCCGGGCTGCAGTCGCTGCAGCACCGCCGCCAGCACCGCCGCCCGCTCCCGGCCACCTCCGCCGATCAGCACCCGATCCGGATCGGGCAGCTCCGCCAGGGCCTCGGGGGCCCGGCCCTCGTGAATCCCCTCCGGCCGCACCCCCAGCCGCTCGGCATTGGCTGCGATCAGAGCTGCAGAGCCGCCTCGGGCCTCCAGGGCCCAGAGCGCCAGGCCAGGCCGCAGCCGCAGCGCCTCCAGGCCCACCGAACCCACGCCGGCGCCGATATCCCAGAGCACGCCGCACTCGGGCAGCTCCAGATCGGCCAGCAGCTGAATGCGCACCTCCCGCTTGGTCATCAAGCCGGGGCGGTCGTCGTGCTGGAGGAACAGGCCGTCTTCAAGGCCAAACAGGGGTAGGGCGGAGGGATCAGCCGGGGGCGCCAGCGGCTCAGCGATCAGCAGCACTAGGTGCAGCGGATCGAAGTCGGGCGGCAGGGGTGCCCCGGGGACCAGCCGCTGCATCCGCTCCGCCGGATGGCCCAGGCGCTCGCACAGCCAGAAGGAGTAGGCCGCCTCCAGGCCAGAGGCCGCCAGAATTCGCCGCACCTCTTCGGCGCCGCCGCGGCCCGGGTCGGTGAGCACCGCCAAGGCAGGTGGTCGCTTCTGCAAGGCGGCGGCCAGGGGTTCGGGGTCGCGGCCGTGCAGGCTGATCCAGCTGGCGTCCTGCCAGGGGCGACCGAGGCGGGCAAAGGCCAGCTGCAGCGAGCAGGGGGCGGGATGAAAGCGCAGCTGGGCGGCCGGAAAGCGCTGCAGCAGCAGGCGGCCGATGCCAAACCAAAGCGGGTCGCCACTAGCGAGCAGCACCGCCGGCCGGCCGGCTGCCAGGGCCTGCTCCAGCGGGCCGAAAATCTGCTCGGGCCGATCACTGGCCAGGAGCTGGGGGCAGGGGTTCCCCGCCGGGATGCGGCCGGCCCCCTGTTCCTCCCGCCACCAGGGGCCAAGCTCCGCCAGCAAGCGCTGGGGGGCAAGCAGCAGCTGGGCAGCTCGCACCAAGGCGAGGCTGGGGGCCGGCAGCGCAGCCACCCCCCCGGCATCGGTGCCGACCACCTCCAACACGGCCTGCTGAGCCAGGGCGCCCCACGGTCACTGCAGCCATGATGGCCGGCCTGTGCCACCGGACCCAGCCATGAGCGACCGCCGCCAGCGCATCCACGACCTGGTGCTGGCCCTGCTAGCCCAGCAAAACGACCTGGAGCTGCTGGCCGGCGACGGCACGGGCCTGCCCAGCGGCGATCCCGGCAATTGGATCGAACGCAACCGCCGCGTGGTGCAGCGCTACCAAGCCCTGGTGCGCTCGGCCGTGACCCTCGACGCCCTAGTGGACCAGGAGGTGAATGGGGGTTTCCAGGCGCAAGCGGCCCCAGCCCACCAGGAGCCCTGAAGACTCTGCTCAGCCTTGGGGCCGCTGCAGTGGCTCGTTAACCCTGGGGAGCACGGCTGGCGATGGCGACCCAGAGCCCTGGAGCCATAAGGATGGCCTCCTTCAGCTCGGGATAGGCGGCCGCAGCATTGCGACCCCCTGCGCAAGCTCCCCTTCAGCGGCGGGCATCCTGCAGCGGGCAGCCATAGGCATCAAACGCCCCATCGGCGCTCACCAGCAGCAGCGATTCGCTGATCGACTGGGCCACGAGCAGGCGGTCAAATGGATCGCGGTGATGGAGGGGCAACTGCTCGAGCGTCAGCAGATGGGGAAGATCAAGCGGCAGGAGCTCGAAGCCGCACTCCTGAGCCCATGGAATCGCCTGGGCGGCCGAGAGCGGCATGTCGCTGCGGGCCAGGGAGTGCTTGATGGCGATCTCCCAGAGCGATACATTGCTGATCAGCACGCTGCTGGCCTCGGCGGTAATCAGATCGCGGCTGCGGGGGCCCAGCCTGGGTTCATCGCTGATCGCCCAGATAAATGTGTGGGTGTCGAGCAGGAGGCGCATCAGGACTGCTCAAACAGCTCGACGATCAGCGGATTGGCGGCATCGATCGAGTCCGGAACCGTGAACTTTCCGCGGGCGACCCCAGACGCCGCGGCCGCGCACCCCACTGAAGCGCGGTGAGCCGTGCCACCGGCCTGCCATTGCGGGCGATCACCACCTCGGTTGCCGCACCGGTTTCGATGGCCTCAACCAGGCGCGAGAGGTGGGTCTTTGCCTCGAGCATGTTGACCGTGCGACGACCACCGCCGCCCGTGGCCGCAGGAGTTGCCATCTCGCCCAGAACGCAAGAACAGTCACAACTTAGGTCAGACCAGACCAGACCAGCAAACCTACCAACGAAAAGCATCGGCGTCAGCGAATCGTGCTGTGATCCGCCTCGACGCCAAAGTCCGCGCATACTGACCCCAGAATCTGACCTATGAAAGCCCAAGTCATGAAAGTGACTGTTGAACTTTCGGATACTGAGATGACCGAAATCCTGGAGCTCACCGGCGAGCGCAAGAAGGGGCCCGCCATCCGCCGCCTGATGGAGGAGGCCCTGCAGCAGCACCGTCGCGCCCAGATCGCTCAGCGATTTCTCAGCGGCGAATGGGGCGTGCAGCTGGAGAGCTACGAGGCCGACCAGGAGCGCGAGCGCCAACGGAACCAGGAGTTCGCTGCATGACCCTGCTGCTCGACACCAGCCTGTGGATCGACTTCACCCGTTCCCGGAGCCCGGCCCCCCTCAAACAGTTCATTGCGCCCTTCGTGCTCGACCCTGAGGCCCACCTGGCGGAACCGGTGCGTTTTGAGATGCTGCGTTCAGCCCGTCCAGACGAAACCCACCAACTGACAGCCCAGTTCGCCACCCTGCCCACGCTCTCCACTCCTGCAGATCTGTGGCAGCGGGCGATCGACCTGGGCCAGGCCTGCCGCCAGATCGGTCAGACGGTTCTCAGCCTCGACCTCCTGGTGGCCGCCGTGGCTCTGCACCACAACGCGGTGTTAGTGAGTTTCGATGCCGATTTCGAAGCCATCGCCTCGGTGAGTGAGCTGCGCCTGCAGCGCCTTGAACGCCCTGCCTGACCCATTCGAGGCCTTTACATTCATCTAGCCATCGCATCTTCCTGCCATCTTCTGCTCACACCACTTCCGTTAGAGCCCCTGCAGGAAGACCAGTCCAAGCCGCCAGCGACCTCTGACAAGCTGGACGAACCTTTTTTGGCCCCATGGCGCGCTTCGGCCTTTCAGCCCTCACATCGCTGCTGAAGGGCAACGGGGCTCCCACCGCTGGCAGCAGTAGCTGGAGCCGGGCCTTTGGCCTGGGTTGGGAGCAGCCCTACACGGTGCGTTATGCCAGCAACCTCGACGACGGTCCCAACCACGGCATGCCCTTGGGGGGCTTCGGCGCCGGCTGCATCGGCCGCGCCCCCGATGGCTCCTTCAACCTCTGGCACCTCGATGGCGGCGAGCACTGGTTTGGCAACTTGCCCGACTGCCAGTTCGCCCTGTTTGAAACCGACGGCGACCAGAGCCGCGCCCATGCCCTGGCGGTGAAACCAGAGGTCGATGCCTCCAGGCCCACAGCCGGCGAACCCCTGAGCGCCTGGAGCTGGTATCCCGCCAGTAGCGACAAGCAGCGCACCGGCACCTACGCCGCCCGCTACCCGATCAGCAGCACCCAGTACACGGGTGTGTTCCAAGCCGAGGTGAGCTGCGAAGCCTTCAGTCCGATCCTGCCGGGCGACTACCAGCGCACCAGCTACCCGGTGGCGGTGTTCGTCTGGACCCTCACCAACCCCACCAACCGGCCCCTCGACCTCTCCCTGCTGCTGAGCTGGCGCAACACCACGGGCTGGTTCACCAACACAGATCCCACAGCAGCAGTCACGTTTCGAGACGACGGCAGCCCGGAGCACAACTACGTGCCCGCGATCGGCCGCAGCAAGGGCCACCGCAACACCTGGGTGGAGCAACCGGGGCTCAAGGGGGTGCTGCTTGATGGTGAGCGCGCCACCCCCCTCGCCGAGGGCCAGGGCCAGTGGTGCATAGCCACCGCCGACCACCTGGAAGTGCAGCGCTGCAGCCGTTGGGATCCCAGCGGCAGTGGCGCTGAGTTGTGGGAACCCTTCGCCCGCGACGGCTCGATTCCTGATAGCAACAACGACCGCCGCAGTGGCGATAGCGACCCTGCCAGCGCCGCCCTGGCGGTGAAGTGCTGTCTGGAGCCGGGAGCCAGCATCGAAATCCCTCTGGTTATCAGCTGGGACCTGCCGGTTACGGCCTTCGCCACCGGCAGCCGCGCCCTGCGCCGCTACAGCGATTTTTTTGGCGGAGAGGCCGGCGGCGATAGCGGCACCAGCGCCGCCGCCATCGCCGCCGAGGCTCTGCGCGACTGGCGCGACTGGCGCGCCCAGATCGAGGCCTGGCAAAAGCCTGTGCTGGAGCGCAGCGATCTGCCCGAACCGCTGCGGATGGCCCTGTTCAACGAGCTCTACGACCTAGCCAGTGGCGGCAGCCTCTGGACCGCCGCTGCTGCAGGCGATCCGGTGGGTCAATTTGGCGTGCTCGAGTGCCTCGACTACGCCTGGTACGAAAGCCTGGACGTGCGGCTTTATGGCTCCTTTGCCCTGCTGCAGCTCTGGCCCGAGCTCGACAAGGCCGTGCTGCGCAGTTTCGCCCGCGCCATCCCCGCTGCCGACGCCACGCTGCGGCCGATCGGCTGGTATTTCACCCAGGGCAAGGGCCGGGTGGAGGCCGCCCGCAAACTGGCCGGTGCCACCCCCCACGATCTGGGTGCCCCCAACGAGCGGCCGTTTGAGGCCACCAATTACACCGCCTATCAAGACTGCAATCTCTGGAAAGACCTGGCCAGCGACTATGTGCTGCAGGTGTGGCGCACCTTCAAGCTCGCTCCCAACGGCCCAGACCTCGGCTTCCTGTCCGAGTGCTGGCCGGCGGCTATCCAGGCCCTCACCTACCTCAAAACTTTCGACGTCAACAACGACGGCCTGCCCGACAACGGCGGAGCCCCCGACCAGACCTTCGACGACTGGCCGCTCAAGGGCGTCAGTGCCTACTGCGGCGCCCTCTGGATCGCTGCCCTGGAGGCGGGTCTAGCGATCGCCCAGCAGCTGCAACTGGAGCTAGGGCTAGACACCAGCGGCGAACAGCGCCAACTGGGCGGCTGGCTGGAGCAGTCGCGCGCCAACTTCGACCTGCTGCTCTGGAACGGCGAGTTTTACAAAATCGATGCCGAGAGCGGCACGCCGGTGGTGATGGCAGACCAGCTCTGCGGCGACTTCTATGCCCGCCTGCTGGGACTGCCCGCCGTGGTGGCTGATGAGCGCGCCAGCAGTGCGCTCAAAGCGATTAAAGAGTCGTGCTTTGAGGGTTTCCAGGGGGGCCGGCTTGGCGTGGCCAATGGCCTGCGCCGCGATGGCACCCCGCTCGATCCCAACGGCACCCATCCCCTTGAGGTGTGGACCGGCATCAACTTCGGCCTGGCGGCCTACTACCGCTTGATGGGAGAAACCAGCACGGCCTTTGCCATCACCGGCGCCGTGGTGGAGCAGGTGTACAGCGGCGGCCTGCAGTTCCGCACCCCCGAGGCGATCACTGGCGTGAACACCTTCCGGGCCTGCCACTACCTGCGCGCCATGGCGATCTGGGCCCTGTGGGCCACCCACACCAACTGGCAACCGATTCCAGGCGCCGAGCGCCAGCCATGAAACTCCTCCTTTCCCTGCTGCTGGCCTCCTTGCTGGCGCTAGGGCTCTGGCTGGGCCTCCCCACACCGGCCCAGGCCCTAGTGCACGCCCACAACGATGAGAACGGCACCCCGGTGGTGCGCAGCCTCGAGAGCCTGCGCGACCTCGACTACCAGAGCTGGCAGGTGGTGGCTTATCGCGAAGGCCCCCCAGGCGGCCCCCTGAGGCTGCGCATCGTGGGCTATCCCGGCAAGGTGCGGCTAGATCACCCCACCTCCCTGCAGGTGCGCAGCGGCCACTTCAGCTGGGAGCTGGCCGATGTGACCCTGGCCAATCCCCAGCTGGCGGGTGATGGCCGCGCCGCCGCCGCCGAGTTTGATCTGGCCCCCCTGCTGGCCGACCTGCACCAAGACCGGCCCCTGCGCCTGGTGCTGCCGGGGGTGTTTGTGGAGCTGCCGGTGCCGCCATTTGTGGTGGCGGAATGGCGCAGCCTGCCCAGCGCTGCTGGATGAGCCAGTGATGCACTCCACGGCGCCCTGGCTTCCCTGGATGCAACGGGCCCTGCAGCTAGCTGAGCTGGGCGCCGGACGCACCAGCCCCAACCCCCTGGTGGGAGCGGTGGTGCTCGATGCCGGCGGCTCGCTGGTGGGGGAGGGCTATCACGCCCGAGCCGGCGAGCCCCACGCAGAGGTGGGCGCCCTGGCCCAGGCGGGCGAGCGGGCCCGCGGCGGCACCCTGGTGGTGACCCTGGAGCCCTGCTGCCACCACGGCCGCACCCCCCCCTGCAGCCAGGCGGTGATCGCCGCCGGCATCGCCCGGGTGGTGGTGGCCATGGCCGATCCCAACCCCCAGGTGGCGGGGGGCGGGCTGGCCCAGCTGCGGGCCGCGGGCATCGAGGTGATCACCGGCGTAGCCGAGGCCGAGGCCCGCTGCCTCAACCGGGCCTTCATTCACCGCATCAGCAGCGGCCGCCCCTTGGGCATCCTCAAGTGGGCCATGGGAATCGATGGCCGCACCGCCCTGAGCAATGGCGCCAGCCAGTGGATCAGTGGCCCCGAGGCCCGCGCTTGGGTGCACCAGCTGCGCTGCCGCTGCGATGCGGTGATCGTCGGCGGCGGCACCGTGCGCGCCGACGACCCCCTGCTCACCAGCCGCGGCCAACGCCAGCCCGAGCCGCTGCGGGTGGTGCTCAGCCGCAGCCTGGAGCTCCCCGCCGAGGCCAAGCTCTGGGATCAGAGCGCCGCCGCCACCCTGGTGGTGCATGGGCCAGAGGCTCCAGCTGCGGCCGCAGACTCCCTGGATAAACGCGGCGTGCCGCGACTGGAGCTACCCAGCTGCAGCCCCCGACTGCTGCTGGAGGCCTTGGCGCTGCGGGGCTGCAACCAGGTGCTCTGGGAATGCGGCCCTGAACTGGCAGCCGTCGCCATAGCCGAAGGCTGCGTGCAGGAGCTGGCCGCCGTGATCGCCCCGAAGCTGATGGGCGGCCAGCCAGCCCGCACCCCCGTTGGTGAGCTGGGTTTCACAGCTATGGCCCAGGTGCGGAGCTGGCCGGCGCATGCGCCCCAGCGCCTGGGCAGCGATCTGGTCTGGCAACTCAGCTCACCTGCAGAGCTGGAGCCATGATCGCCGCAAACCTGCCCTTCGATCTGCAGATTCCCCTGGCGGGAGTGTTGCTGGCCCTAGTCACCTGGCTGCTGCTGGACCGGCTCGGCAGGCGCTGCCGTAGCGGCTCCCTAGGCCAAGCCCTGCTGCTGAGCGGGCGAGTCAGCCTGGCGGGCACGGTGTTGCTCAGCAGTGCGGGCTGGTGGCTGGCGGGCTTGGAGGTGCGCAATCTGCTGCTCACCATCGGCGTGATTTGGACCCTGCTGCGCTGGCGCGGCGAACTCAAACAGCGCGCCGAGCACTACGCCGCCCAGTTGCTGCCACACCTCTCCAGCAAGGACCAGCTGTTCCTATTCGACGTGCTCGACAAGCTGCTGACCACAGCAGCCCTACTGGTGGTGCTGGTCATGGGCCTAGATCTGCTGGGTGTATCGGCGGGAGTGCTGATCACCGCAGGGGGGTTTGGAGCAGCGGCCCTGGGCTTCGGCGCCCGCACCATCGTGGAAAACGGCCTCAGTGGCTTGAGCCTCTACGTCAACCGCCCCTTCGTGCTCGGCGACACCATCAACCTGCCCGGCCTGAATTTGCTTGGCACGGTGGAGCAGGTGGGCTGGTTTTACACCGAGCTGCGCGATCCGGAACGCCAGCGCATTTATGTGCCCAATGGGGTGTTCACCAGCCAAGCAATCCTGAATCTGGCCCAGATCGACAACCGCCGCATCTGGATCGAATTCGGCCTCAGCTACGCCGACCGGGAGCGCGTCGCCACGATCACCCAAAACCTGGAGCAGCGCCTCTCAAACTTGCCCGGCGTAGACCCGGCCAAGGATCAGCTAGCCCACTTCGTGGGCTACGGCGAGTCCAGCCTCCAGCTGCGCCTGCTCTGCTACGCCGCCAGCAGCGACATCCACGCTGCCTGGGCCCTGCGGCAGCAAGCCCTGCTGTTGATCGGCGAGGTGGTGGACCAGGCCGGTGGCTCGATGCCCTTCCCCACCAGGCTGCTCATACGAGCTCCGGATGCAAAGGATCACCCTTGAACGGCCCCTGCACCTGGGATGTGATCCAGCCACCGTAGAAGCCGCCAGGCTGGGGCTGCACGGGTTCACCATCCAGCCAGCACCCGTCCATCAAGGCCGGGTACACCGCAAACCAACCAGCCAAAGCAGCAAAGGCCTGAGTGGGTTCGGGGTAGGTCCACACCGCCCGCCGCAGCCGGCGCTCGGCCGGGCCGCCCGCATCAACCACCACATCGAAGTAGCGGGCCACCCCCTTCCACTCGCAAAAACTGGCTCCGCTGCTGGGCAAAAGCAGCTCCTGGCGCACCGCCTCAGGCGGCAGGTAGTAGGTGGGTGGGTGAAAGGTTTCCAGCACCCGCAAACTGCGCCGGCTCTCGGCCAGAAGCTGGCCCAGGGCCTCAACCCGCACCAGCTGGCTGCTCTCAACTAGGGCCGGGGGGCGGGGGTAGGCGCCTACCTGCTCAGGGGCTGCCATCAGGAATAGATGAAATTGCGCAACCGCCGGCCTTCAGCGCCAGCCCGCTCCTGCAGCTCCGCATCGCTGAGGCTGGACTCCTGCCGCTGCTGCGCGGCGATCACATCAGCCTCCTCAAGGGCATAGCCAGCGCCGCGGGCCAGCTCCAGAAAATCCTGCAGCTCCAAGGGCTCCGCCAGCTGTGTCGCCAGCTGGGGCGATTGGCGGGCATGCGCCAAAAAGGCATCGAGGCGCTCGAGGCTCACAGGTCTAGTTCCAACTGCGGTTGGTCTAGCGCCATCGCTGCCCCATCGGCCTGCCAATCGCCCCCATCCCAGGGCAACAGCAGCGGTTCGAGGGCCCGCAGGCCATGGCCATCGGTGGGCTCGAGCCAGGCCTGCTCCAGGCCGTTGGGAATCACCACCGGCATGCGCCGGTGGATTGGCGCCACTAGGGCATTGGGGGCGGTGGTGAGCACGCAGCAGCTATCGAGCTCGCTGCCATCGGGGCCGATCCAGCGCTCCCAGAGGCCGGCAAGCCAAAACAGATCGCCATCGCGGCGCCGCAGCCACTGGCCCTGCTCCCAAAAAGCATCAGCAGGAATCAGGCAGCGGCGATGGCGCCAGGCGGCGCGAAAGCTGGGCTTGAAGGCCACCGTCTCAGCGCGGGCATGCAGGCAGCGGTGCGCGGTGGCGGGATCCTTGACCCAGTCGGGCAGCAGCCCCCAAAGGGCTAGCCCCACCTGCAGCTGGCCATTTTCCTGGCGCTGGATCAGCAGGGGTTCGCCGGGAAGCACTTGCGAGCGCGGCGCGTAGTGGGCCTCCAGACCGGGCGGCAGGGGGCCCTGCAAGCGGGGCTGCAGGCGATCGAAGTCGGCGCAGAGGGAATAGCGACCACACATAGCTGGATTGGGTCCTCGTACGGTTCTCCCAACCCGCCGCCGAAACGGCCAGGGGACCACAGCCCTAGTTTGGGTGCACCTTTGGCTGCCGCACCATGGCGATCCGCCAGGACGACAACCGCCCTAACCGCCGCTTCGGAATCATCAACCTGGTGTTGATCGGTTTTGGTGTGCTGCTGCTGTTCAGCAACTTCCTGCCCAATCCAGCCGCCCAGGTGCCGCGGGTGCCCTACTCCCTGTTCATCGACCAGGTGAACGGCAGCAACGTCAAACGGGCCTACATCACTTCAGACCAGATCCGCTACGAGCTCAAGGAGCCCGAGGAGGAGGGGGCCCCCACCGTGCTCTCCACCACGCCGATCTTCGACATGGATCTGCCCCAGCGGCTCGAGTCGCACGGGGTTGAGTTCGCCGCCGCGCCCCCCCAGAAGCCCAGCTTCCTCACCACCGCCTTGAGCTGGGTGGTGCCGCCGCTGATCTTCATCCTGGTGCTGCAGTTCTTCGCCCGCCGCCAGATGGGCGGTGGCGCCCAGGGAGCTTTGAGCTTCACCAAGAGCAAAGCCAAGGTTTACGTGCCCGATGAGGAATCGCGGGTCACCTTTGCCGACGTTGCTGGCGTGGATGAGGCCAAGGCCGAGCTGGCAGAGATCGTTGACTTCCTCAAAAAACCCGAGCGCTACGCCGCCATCGGCGCCCGCATTCCCAAAGGTGTGCTGCTGGTGGGCCCTCCCGGCACGGGCAAAACCCTGCTCTCCAAGGCCGTTGCAGGTGAAGCAGGCGTGGCCTTCTTCATCATTTCCGGCTCCGAATTCGTGGAGCTGTTCGTTGGTGCTGGCGCTGCACGAGTGCGCGACCTATTCGAAGAAGCCAAGAAAAAAGCGCCTTGCATCATCTTTATCGACGAGCTCGATGCCATTGGTAAGAGCCGTTCGGGCTCGATGGGTGTGGTCGGCGGCAACGACGAACGCGAGCAGACCCTCAACCAGCTACTCACGGAGATGGATGGCTTTGCCGGCCAGGACAAGCCGGTGATTGTGCTGGCAGCCACCAACCAGCCCGAAACCCTTGATGCTGCGCTGCTGCGGCCAGGCCGTTTCGACCGCCAGGTGCTGGTGGATCGCCCCGACCTGTCTGGTCGCAAGCTGATTCTGGAGATCTACGCCAAGAAAGTGAAGCTCTCCAGCGCCGTCGACCTCGACAAAATTGCCCAGGCCACCAGCGGCTTTGCCGGCGCCGACCTGGCCAACCTCGTGAACGAAGCGGCCCTGCTCGCAGCCCGCTCCTATCGCACCGAGGTGGAGCAAGGCGACCTCAACGAGGCGATTGAGCGCGTGGTGGCTGGTCTGGAGAAGAAGAGCCGGGTGCTGCAACCCGATGAGAAAAAAGTGGTGGCGTATCACGAAGTCGGCCACGCGATCGTGGGGCACCTGATGCCCGGCGGCAGCAAGGTGGCCAAGATCTCGATCGTGCCCCGCGGCATGAGCGCCCTGGGCTACACCCTGCAGCTGCCCACCGAAGAGCGCTTCCTCAATTCCAAGGAAGACCTCGAAGGTCAAATTGCCACCTTGCTGGGCGGCCGCAGCGCTGAAGAGGTGGTGTTTGGTGAGGTCACAACCGGCGCCGCCAACGACCTGCAACGCGCCACCGACATCGCCGAGCAGATGGTGGGCACCTTCGGCATGAGCGAAACCCTCGGCCCCCTGGCCTACGACAAGCAGGGCGGCAGCCGCTTCCTCGGCGGCAACAACAACCCCCGCCGGGTGGTGAGTGACGCCACGGCCCAAGCGATCGATAAGGAGGTTCGCTCCTTGGTCGACAACGCCCATAACAAGGCGCTGGCGATCCTTAACCACAACCGCGAGCTGCTCGAATCGATCTCCGAGAAGATCCTCGAAAAGGAGGTGATCGAAGGCGACGACCTCAAGGAGCTGCTTGCTAGCAGCGTCATGCCCTAGGAGTTGAGCCATGGCCGCCATCAGTGCCTATCCACCCCTGGCAGAGCTGCGCGGGCGGGACCTGCTCTCCTCGGCCGACCTCAACGGCGAACAGACCCAGGCCCTGCTGCAGCTGGCGTCCGACCTAAAGGCCGGACGCAGCAGTTTCGATTTAGGCGGCAAAACCCTCGGCCTGATCTTCAGCAAGGCCTCCACCCGCACTCGGGTGAGCTTCTCGGTGGCCATGGCCAGGCTTGGTGGCCAAACCATCGACCTCAACCCCCAGGTGAGCCAGGTAGGCCGCGGTGAGCCGGTAGCAGATACGGCGCGGGTGCTGAGCCGCTACGTGGATGCCCTGGCGATCCGCACCTTCGCCCAGGGCGAGCTCGAGGAGTACGCCCACTGGGCCACGATCCCGGTAATCAATGCACTCACCGACCTGGAGCACCCCTGCCAGGCCCTCGCCGACTACCTGACGCTGCAGGAGGTCTTCGGAGCAGTGGAGGGCCTGACCCTCAGCTACGTGGGCGACGGCAACAACGTGGCCCACTCGTTGATGCTCTGCGGTGCCCTGCTCGGGGTGAATGTGCGCATCGGCTGCCCGGTGGGATTTGAGCCCGATGCAGCCGTGCTTGAGCAATCACGCCTCCTAGCGGCGGCTCGCGGATCCGAGGTGGTGGTGCTGCACGAGCCGGTGGCTGCCGTGCGCGGCGCCCACGCCCTCTACACAGATGTGTGGGCCTCCATGGGGCAGGAGGAGGAAAAGGCAGAGCGGCAAAGGGCCTTCGCCGGCTGGTGCCTCAACGAAGAGCTGGTGGCAGAAGCAGATCCAAGCGCAATCGTGCTGCACTGCCTGCCGGCCTATCGCGGCCTCGAAATCAGCGCCGGCGCCATGGAGGGCAGCTCCAGCCGCATATTTGACCAGGCCGAAAACCGCCTCCACGCCCAACAAGCCCTACTGGCAGCCCTACTCGGCGGCACCTGAGCTGGACAAACAGGCCGCGAGGCGGTACATCTGTATCAGCGACGTGGCGTCCGTGCCCCATCCCAGCAACAACCAAGTCCAGCAGGAGCTCTCCTCTGCCCAGCAAGAGCTATACGACTGGCTTAGCGACTACATCGGCAGCAACCGCCACAGCCCCTCGATCCGCCAAATGATGGAAGCGATGGGGCTGCGCTCTCCGGCGCCGATCCAGAGCCGCCTGCGCCACCTGCAGCAGAAGGGCTGGATCACCTGGCAAGAGGGCCAAGCCCGCACCCTTCAGCTGCTGGGCGGAATGGCCAGCGGCATCCCGGTGCTCGGCGCCGTGGCCGCCGGCGGCTTGGTTGAAACCTTCGACGACATCCAGGAGCGCCTCGACCTGGCCCCCGTGCTCGATACCCGCGGCCTTTTTGCCCTCACCGTGAATGGCGATTCAATGGTGGACGCCCACATCGCCGACGGGGACGTGGTGCTGCTTGAACCTGTCAGCGACCCGAGCCGGCTCAAAGCAGGCACGATTGTCAGCGCCCTGGTGCCAGGCAGTGGCACCACCTTGAAGCACTTCCACCGCAGCGGAGCCACGGTGACCCTGGAAGCAGCCAACCCCGCCTATGCCCCAATCGTGCTCCCCGCCGACCAGGTAACGGTGCAGGGCAAGCTAGTGGCCGTCTGGCGCCAGGTCTAAACGGATGGCGTTGTAAGCTCAGTTAGCGCAAGGCAAGGCCACAAGCCAAGCGGAATGACCAGCATTCCGTTGCCATGGCGTCCTATCGGGGCCATAGCTCAGCTGGTAGAGCACCTGCATGGCATGCAGGGGGTCAGCGGTTCGAATCCGCTTGGCTCCATATCGAAACCCAGGCTAGCCCTGGGTTTTTTGATGGTTAGTCGATGATGTAACTGGGGGCAACCCACTAGCTCAATTAAGAAGTTCAGCTAGGGCTGGGCGTGGCGGGTCAAAGATTGGGGGAAGGAGTAGTCCCTTTCCCGAAACAGCGCCAATCCCCCACAACTTCAAACCCACAAATTCAGCAGAGGGACAACCAAGTAGATCGCAGAGTTAGGGATTGACCTCCAGAATTAAGCCAGTCAACGCATCAATTATCAGAATGCCATCTTGGGCAGACTCAAAAAGACGCCGTTAGCGCTGCTCCGACTCCTGCAACGCCCGTTGAATTAGATCTTCCTGCTTCGTCACTACCTTTTCTCCCCCAACCCCTAAAGCCTATCTGGGCAAAGGGCTTGCAGCCTTACGGGAATAGGGGAGATGGCCTACCCAGATCTCCGCTCTCACCAGCCTCCTCTTGGTTTGGGGGCTTTTGGCGCAACCAGTTGACTGCCCTTAGGGATTTCCTACCCACCCAGCGTTGTTTAGCTGGCAGAATGGCAGTTGACGATTGCAAGCCCATGGGCTTCAGCGCCAAAACCCAATATGGATTGGTCGCCCTCATAGACCTCGCCGGGGCTTACGCCACTGGAGACTTGGTTCAAACCGGCGAGATCTGCAAGCGCCATGCCATTCCCGAACGCTATCTCGAGCAAATGCTCACCGGCCTGCGCAAGGCCGGACTGCTAAACAGCATCCGCGGACCGAAGGGTGGCTTTCAACTCGCCCTCAATCCAGACAACATCACCGTGGCCGATGTAGTGGCTGCGCTTGAAGGCAGCAGCAGCACGGATCCGCAAAGAGAACCAGATGATCCGGCCTTCCTGGTGCTTGCAGCTCTAGAGCAAAAACTGGAAGCCACAAAGGAAGCCCTTCTCACCGCAACCACCCTGGCCCAACTGCTGCGCGAGCAAGATGCCTTCAAGCAGCCATTGCCAATGTTCTATATCTGATGCGCAACCGCAAGCCCTTGCCTCCATCAATGGAGGATCAAGACGATTGGCCCATCGACCAGGGGCGTCCCTGGCTGCTAAGACTGCTAGCCCTGCTTGGGGCCCTTGGCTTCGTGATGCTGGGGGTTAACAGCCTGTTGCCTGCCTTCGAGCCGCCCAGCCCAAGGCCAATGCCCGATCAGCGCAACCGCTCAATCACTTGAGGGCTAGAAGCGGGACATGGCCACGATCTTGGCCAGCTTCTCGGCTTCTAGACCATTCAGTTCGTCGAGCTGCAACAGGCTGTCTTTTACCAAGCTGGCAAACACGAACAGGATGCCGTCGAGGCGGAAATCAAAGCGACCTTCGATCGTGTGGCGCTCGATACTCAGGTAATCGTGCAGCTGCCATACGGTTTCAGCATCTTCAAGTTCGTCGGCCCTGGCACGCACCTGAGCCACTAGCTGCTGCACTGCCCTGGTGTAGGCACGGTCGAAGGCTTCGCGGGCAACTGACTGCTCCGTATCTGTCCAACCCTCAAGCATAGTGTCCATCATGTGAATTGGGCCCTCTCCCTTAGCAGCGAGGCTAGTCGGGGAGTCAGCCTGCTGCGAGACCTACGCCGCTGGGCCGGAAGTTCAAACCAGGCAAGCGTCGGGGCGTCATGGTGCTCCCGGTGATAACCGAAGTGGAAACAGGCCAGTAAAGAAAGCCATGGAGCCAATTCGAGGCTATCGGCGTGGGGGCGACGCTGGGGCAAACGCTGGCCTCGATGGGGCAGGTAGGTGCCGAAAACAAACAACTGCAGCGAGCTGAGCAGCAGGGGCAAGGTGCAAAACAGCAGCACATTCAGCCAGCCGAATGGAGCCAAGCGGCAGGCGATCAAGGCCAACACTGTCCAGCCCATAAGTAACCGGCCCATCTGGCCCCAGGTGAGATAGCCAGCCATGAAGCGGGCATACCAAGCAATGGCCCCTGCGGCTGGATCCCCGTGGAAATCAGGGTCAGAGGCGCTAGCAGTGAATAGATGGTGGTGTTGATGGTTGCGGCAACAGGCTTGGTAAGGAAGCGCCGCATATAGGCCCAGGGCGATCCTGCCCAGCAAGGCATTGCCATAGCGCCAATGGGGCCACAACACCCCATGCATGGCGTCATGACCAACGATGAATAGGCCTGTTTGCAGCAGGGTGCGGCCAACCACTCCAAAAAAGATGGCCAGCCAGACCGATGGTCTGGCCAGCTGCGTGGCGTTTAAATCCCAGCTCAGCAGGCCAGCAAGGCTGACCAGCCAACCCATCGTTATCAGTGCGGCAAGCAGAAGCCCCTTGCGGCTGACTGCGCTCAACGGCCGAATTTCAGCAAATCTGCAGGGGAAGCCAACAGATCGATGGCCACGAAGTAGATCTTGCCGTCAGGGTTGAGCAGGAAACGCCAAGCAACGTTCATACCAACGCCAGCTCCAAACCAGGGGGTCTGGACCTTGCCAGTCACCTTGATTTGGGTGAAGTTGCCTTCTGTGGGTTCAGCGAAACCGCGCTCAGGAAGAAGCTGCAGATTTTGGCAGTCTTCACGGAAGAAGCGAAGGATCGCGTCACGACCCACGATTGGCTTCTGGAAAGGGGCCTGTAGGGCACCATCCGTCAGAAACAGCTCGATCAGGTTGTCGAAGTCGTTGGCGTTCAGCAGGTCCATATAGCTGTTCACCGTTGGGTTGATAACGCCCTCGATGAACACCCGCTTGCGCTGCTCCTGGGGAGTGGGAGCGGCAATGGGCTCCATGACCCGCTGTCCTTCGCCTTTGGCGGGGTCGTAGCCCATATCCACCACAAAGTTGCGCAGCAGGGTGATCTGCTGACCCTGATCGACAGCTTTAACTGAGCTGAGCACCGCAGAAGCGTTGGGCGACAGCTGATAGCCCTCGGGGATCGGAGCAACCAAACCGGCGGCCATCCATTCGCCCAACTGGTACCAGAAGCCCAGCTTGATGTTCACCGACCAGCAGGCGTAGGTGCGACCGATTTGGGTATCGGCGCGATTGGCAAGCTCGCACATCACCTGGCTTTGCTCAGCGAAGTTCATCACCTTGATTTGGTTGAGCACAGGCTCGGCAAACTGCATCCGCGCTGCGCCAGGGGCGGCAACGGTGATCGTGTTGCCCATTTCGAGATAGGCGTACCAGATCAGAGCCAGTTGGTCCTCCGCGCTCAGCAAGCGAAAGCGGGCCGTGATCGCAGGCACGACGTCAGCTGAAGCTGTATCGGGAAAGATCTGGGTTGCCTTCTCAAGCGTGAACATGCGGCGACGATCCAATTGTTAAGGAGATTTGCAGAGTCTAGCGCCAAGGAGCCAGATCTGATAAGTCGCAGCCGCTTTGCAGCTCCGCCATGATCCAATTCTGCTCTAAACACCCCACTCCGTGACCATGGTTGCGCCCGTACCGGTGCTTAACGAAGCCGACCGTTACAAGCTCGATCGCTCAGACGACGCTCTTTTTTACGCCGAGCCCCGCCTCGTACAGCACCTCGATGCCAGCTTCCGCGCCCGGCTGACCTCTCTGTACCGCGAGCGCATCCCCCCTTGCGCAACCGTGCTGGATCTGATGAGCAGCTGGGTGAGCCATCTGCCAGAGGACATCGCCTATCAAGAGGTGATCGGCCATGGCCTCAATGCCGAAGAGCTCAAAGCCAATCCGCGCCTTGATCGCCATTGGGTGCAAAACCTCAACGTTGATCAGCAGCTACCGCTAGCCAACGACAGCGTTGATGTGGCTCTGATCGTGGCCGGCTGGCAATACCTTCAACAACCGGAAGCTGTAGCTGCAGAGTTGCTGCGGGTGGTCCGGCCCAGGGGGGAAGTGATCGTGGCGTTCAGCAACCGGATGTTCTTTCAAAAAGCGCCCCAGATCTGGACCGACGGCGGCGACCGTGATCACCTGGCCTACGTGGCCCAAGTATTGATGGCTCAAGGTTGGGGCAGGCCGGAACTGGTGGCGGAAGAGACAGCAGCTCCAGGAGCTCTCGGCTGGCTTGGCCAAAAAGGGGATCCTTTCTTGGCGGTGATTGCCGCCAAGCAGATTGCCAGCTAGGCAACCGTCAGCAGCAGGGCCTGGCTGCAAGAACACAAAAAAACGGGCAGTTTTCACTGCCCGGGAAAAGCTCAGAAGGCTGTTGCGCTGAGCCCGAGTGGATTCAGCCCAAACCCAGTTGGCCCAAGATTCCTTGACCGGTGAGGAGCTCGGTGCCAAGTCCGATAACGAAACCGAGCATGGCGAGACGACCATTCCAGGTTTCAGCGAAAGCGACAAAACCGAAGCGGGTGGTGGATTCAGCCATGAATGTTCGTTAGTTACGAAACTTGAAGTGATCGTAACAGATCTTGAAGCCATGGTTGCGCTCGATCGGAGCCGGCCATATGGGTTCCTGCAGGCCCGCCCGGGATTGATCACCACTGCTGAGCAGTGGGCTTTTCCCCAGTCAAGCGCCCTTATCCCCAGCTTTGCGTAGGTTTTTCCACAGAACGGCGGCTCAATATCCGCCGCTCGTCCTGATCCTTTTGGTTCTGGATGGGGAAAACGGCCCTCCCCTTGACGCGTCTCCAAGCAACACTTCCGAGCCTGAAGCCGCAGCTCCCAAACCCCGAAAGCGCCCATGGGCCGGTACTGGCGGCCGTGCGTCTTGCCGGACTCGCCTCCCGGGGCAGCCTTTGACGGATGAGCGCCTGGCGTGGGGTGATGGGGGACCCAGGCCGAAGCCGCCATGCTGCAGATCCCGGAACACGCCCCCGCCTTTGTTTCAGTTGAAAACCAGTTCCCTGAGGAGCTGTACGACGCCATGCGGGAGTTTGTCCGGGTTCACCCGCAGTGGGATCAATACCGCCTGATGCAGGCAGCCCTGGCCGGCTTTCTCTTCCAGCACGGCTGCCCAGACCGGGCCGTGGCTCGCCATTACCTCGACGGACTATTCCGCCGCCAAGAACCCGATCCCACCGCAACTAGACCCTGAGCTCCCTTGCCGGGGGCAGACTGGCAAGGCGTTGTTGGACAGCAATGGCCGCAGGAGCATCAGAGGCTGATGCCCTCCTGGTGGCGATCGGCGCCGTTCCCGGCGCCTGGCTCCGCTTCCGGGTGGTGGATCACCTGGAGCCCGTGCTGCCCAGCCGGCACTGGGGCACCTTTGGGGTCAATGTGATCGCCTGCTTTGCCCTAGGGCTGATTGTGGGCCTAGAGCAGAGCTGCGGCGAAGCCTCCCGCAGAGCATTGCTTCTTCTGGGCACCGGCTTCCTGGGTAGTTTCAGCACCTTCTCCAGCTTCAGCGCCGAGCTCTGGATCGAGCTGGGCAAGCGGCATTGGCGCGAGGCTGCAGTGCTCGCTGGAGGATCGGTGACAGGAGGGCTGCTGGCGATGCTGGCGGGCCTCAGCCTGGGCGCTCAGCCATGAGCACCATGCCAAGCCGCAGCCTGCAGGGCGATTTGCGCGACCTGGCCCTGGTGGCCGGCGGCGCCATCCCCGGCGCCCTACTGCGCTGGCAACTGGAGGCCGATGTGGTCGCCAACATGCTGGGCTGCCTACTACTGGGTGTGGTTTTGGCCCAAGCCACCCGGCGCAAAAGGCTGATGCTGTGGGCAGGCATCGGCTTCTGCGGGGCCCTCACCACCTTCTGCACCTGGATGTTGGACCTGGCAAGAGCCATGCAGGCCGGCAAACCAGGGGAAAGCGCGCTGTTGTTGCTGGCGAGCCTGGCCGGTGGCGTTGCTTTGGTCGCCCTTGGCCACACCATTGGGACGCTTTTGAACCCCCGTCTGCGAGATAGGGCGGCAATGCAAAAAAAACAATGAGCAGCGCTCCTGTGAGGCCCAGCCCTCCCCAAAAAGGCCCCTATCAACCCTCCCTGCTGCGCGCCCTGCATGGCTGCAGCGCACTGGCCGTGCTGGGTTGCTGGCTAACGGGCCTGGTGGTTTACAGCCGTTATGACGGACGCTGGGGGCGGCTACCACTGCAGCTGCCGGGCGACTGGATTGACATCCACGGCAGCTTGGGCGTGGTGTTGTTGCCGTTTGCGGGGCTGCTGGCTGTCTACGCCTGCACCCTGGGGCGGCGCCGGCTGCAACGTCCCAGCAACTCCCTACCCCTGCTGGCCCTAGGACTGGCGATAGGCAGCGGCAAGTTGATGCAAGAAGACTGGTTGCGCAACGGCCAACTTCACCATCTCGCCTATCACCTGCATCTGCTGGCCTGGATGTTGGTTGGCGTGGCAGTGGCGGCCCATCTCTGGGGAGTCCTGCGGCTAGGGGGCTGGCCCCTAGCCCAGTCGATGCTGAACATCACCGCCCGCAGCGGCGATCAACCCAGCGACTGGCTCCGGCAGCTACGCCGAAGCAGGTGATCCCTCAGCCCCATCTGCGCCAAGCTGCCCCCACCAGCACCAGTAGCAAGGGAAGTTCTCCCCAGCGGTCGTAGGGGCTGGGGGTCTGCAGGCGGGGCACGGTGAACACACCGGTGGCTGCCCGCCCGGAAGGCAGCGAGGCCACGGGCAGGCCGCGGCTATTCACCAGCAGGCTGGGCCCCGTGTTGGCGGCACTCACCAGCCAGCGGCCCGTTTCGATGGCCCGCAGCTGGGCCAGGGCCTGAAACTGCTGCTGGAGCAGCAGCGGGTAGGGATCGAGGTTGGCGCTGGCCAGCAGCCAGCCGGCTCCATCGCGGGCGGCGGCAGCCAGGGAGGCACCATCGGATAGCTCGTAGCAAATTGCCCCGCCGATAGATCCAGCTGGCCGCTGTAGCAGCCGAGATGGCGCTCCTGGCTGCAGGCCGCCCACGGCCGAAAGGCCGCTCCAGCGAGCTAGGTCGGCTAGGGGCACCCATTCCCCCAGGGGCACCAGCCGATGCTTATCGAGCCAGCCACTCGCCCGGCTTTCCCCTGGCGCCAGGCGCAACAGGGCGCTGCGCTGCTCGGGCTCCCCCGCCACCTCCTGCAAGCGGAAGCCGCCGCTGATCAGCTCCACCGGCACCGGCTGCGGCAGCTGGGGCTCAAGGCCGAGGGCCCCCTCCGGCAGCACAACCACATCCACCGAGCGCTGGGCCGCCTCCGCCAAGGCGGCCGCCAGGCGCTGCTGCAGCCGCTGCTGCTGGTCCCACTGAAACTTGCGACGGGTGGGAATCGCCGGCTGCAGCACCAGCACTCGCTCGCTGTCGCCCTCCCCCCGCAGGGGCATGGCCGCTAGGGCAGCAGCACCGGCGCCGTGGCTGAGCAGCACGGCAGCGGTTGTAACCACAAGCCAGCGGCGGCGCTGAGGGGCGGTGCAGCAGCGCCAGAGGCACCAACCCAGCAGCAACTGCACCGCCGCCAGCAGGCCACCACCACCAAGGGCAGCCAAGCCCGCCAAGGGGCGATCGCCGGGTAGGGCAGCAGCCCCCAGCCCCAGCCAAAACAGGGGCCCTTTGGCCAGCAGCACCTCAACCAGCCCCCAGCCAGCGGCTAACAGCAGGGCGCTGCTGAAGCGGCGCGGGTCCAGGCGCCGCGCCAGCAGCACCCAGAGGGCCACCAGCAGTGCTCCCGCCAGGGCACAAAGCAATAGCAACAACAGGGCCAGGGGCAGGCTCAAGGGGCCCGGTACGCCGATCCAATCGAGGGGATGGAGACCTAGCAACCAGCGGTGACTCACCAGCACGGCGGCAGCTCCCCACAGGGCCCCACCCCAAGCGCCGAGGGCTGAGCCAGCCAGGGCCCACAGGGGCACCAGGGCCAGCCAGAGCAGGGGAGGCATGCCAAGAGGCGGCAGCGCCAGCCCGGCCAGCAGCCCCGAGGCCAGCGCCAGCCACCACCTCCCCAGCCGGTCATTGCCCATGGCAAGCAAGAGTAGGAAGCGCCAGGGTGTCTGGGGAATCAAGCCGCCATGGATCCGAACAACCCCCTCCAACAACTGCTGCTGCGCGGCCTCGGCACCACCTCCCTGGTGTCAGAGCGGCTGCGCAGCGTGACCCAGGCCTGGGTGCGCAGCGGCAAGCTCGATCCCAGCCAGGCTCCAGCCCTAGTCGACGACGTACTCAAAGCCCTGCGGGGCGAAACCCCCGAGCTAGAGCAGCAGGCCGAGCGCCAGCTGGAGCGCAATAAAGACCAGCTCCTGCAAGACCTAGGCCTGGCTCGTCAGCGCGAACTTGATGAGCTGCGGGGCCGACTCGACCGGCTTGAACGCAGCCTGCGTCAGCGCCCAGGCAATGAAATGCCTGGCGAGATCGAAATTCCCGACTGATCAGCCCTGGCTATCCGTCTGCCCGTCAGAATCAGTCCAGTACTTGGAGTCCCATGCGCGACATCCTGATCAGCTCCGCTGTCTGCGTGGCCTGTCTGCTGCTGGCTCTGGTGAGCCAGCTGGTCAATCCCACCGTGGTTGACGCGGCCAGAGTTGATGCGGCCAGCGCCGGTGGCCAAGCCATGGCCTCCCTGTTTTCAGCCCAAGCGCGGCCAGCCGTGAGCAGCAGCTTCGAGCTCGACCCCGACGACCCCAACCCCACCCTTTTTGTGATGGCCAGCGAAAACGATCAAACCAACGGCGCTGAGATCGCCCAGGCCAGCGGCCTCGGCGGTGAACTCAACGCTCCTAAAGAGCGCACCACCCCCAGCGGCCTGCGCATCACCGACCTGGTAGTCGGCGACGGCGCTGAAGCCATCGCCGGCCAGACCGTGGCCGTGAACTACCGGGGCACCCTGGCCAACGGCACGGAATTCGACAGCAGCTACGGCCGCGGTCCCTTCTCCTTTCCCCTTGGCGGCGGCCGGGTAATCCAGGGCTGGGATGAGGGTGTGGCTGGCATGAAGGTGGGCGGTAAGCGCAAGCTGGTGATTCCACCCGATCTGGCCTACGGCGATCGTGGCGCCGGCGGCGTTATCCCCCCCAACGCCACCCTCACTTTCGAGGTCGAGCTGTTGCGCATCGGCGGCTGAGCTGCGGGCGGGGATCGTTAGGATGGGCGCTCTGGCTGGATGCTGGCGCGCCGCCCCTCCTGCCCACCCCTTCGTCTTTTTCCTCTCCATGGCTCACACGCTGCCCGCGCTGCCCTACGGCCTCGATGCGCTCGAGCCCAACATTTCCCGCTCCACCCTGGAGTTTCACCACGGCAAGCACCACGCTGCCTACGTGACCAACCTCAACAACCTCGTGGCTGGCACCGACCTGGAGGCCAAGAGCCTGGAAGACACCATCACCGCAGTGGCTGGTGATGCTGGCAAGGCCGGCATTTTCAACAACGCAGCTCAGGTGTGGAACCACAGCTTTTATTGGCAGTGCATGAAGCCCGGTGGTGGTGGCCAGCCCACCGGCGCCCTAGCCGAAAAGATCAATGCTGATTTCGGCAGCTACGAGGCCTTCGTCGAGCAGTTCAAAACCGCCGGTGCCACCCAGTTCGGCAGCGGCTGGGCCTGGCTTGTGCTCGATGGCGGCACCCTGAAAGTCACCAAGACCGCCAATGCCGACCTGCCCCTGGCCCACGGCCAGAAGGCCCTGCTCACCATGGATGTATGGGAGCACGCCTACTACCTCGACTACCAGAACCGCCGTCCCGACTACATGACCACCTACCTCGAGAAGCTGGTGAACTGGGACTTCGTGGCCGCCAACCTGGCTGCCGCCTGAGGCGAAACCCCTCCAGGCGTTGCAACGTCATTGAGGCCAAGCCCCCGGGTTCCCCGGGGGCTTTTTTATGGCCTTGCCGAGCTGAGCACCACTTCCGGCGCAATCCACATGGCATCGCCGTAGGAGAAGAAGCGGTACTCCCGGGCGATCGCCTCGGCATAAAGAGCCAAAAGGCGCTCGCGGCCTAGCAGGGCACTCACCAGTAGCAGCAAGGAGCTCTTGGGCAGGTGGAAGTTGGTTAGCAGCCCCTGCACCACGGCAAACCTGTAGCCCGGCTGGATTACCAGATTCACCGGCCCCGTGTGGGGCCGCAGCTCGCCGCCATGCAGCTGGGCCACCGCCTCGAGGCTGCGCACTGAGGTGGTGCCGATGGCTATTACCCGGCCGCCACGGGCGCGGCAGGCGGCAACAGCCGCCACCAGCTCTGGGGTCACCTCCACCCACTCACTGTGCAGCTGGAGTTGACTTAGGTCTTCCGTTTCCACGGGGCGAAAGGTGCCCAAGCCCACGTGCAGGGTGGTGGTGGCCAGCTCCACACCACGGCCGCGGATCGCCGCCAGCAGTTCGTCGCTGAGGTGCAGCCCCGCTGTTGGCGCAGCAACAGCCCCAGGCTTGGCGGCGTAGCGGGTCTGATAGCGCTCGTTGTCGCTTTCGTCGTGCTCGTGGATATAGGGCGGCAGGGGGATGGCGCCGTACTGCACCAGCAGCGGCTCCAATGCCGCCGCATCGGCGCACTCCCCCGGAAACTGCACAATCCGCCCGCCCGTATCGGGGTCGCTGCCAAGTACCTGCAAGGGCAGCGGCGGCTGGCCTTCGGCCACCACCTCGATCCAATCACCAGGCTTGAGCTTCTTGGCGGGTTTAGCCAGGCAGAGCCACTGGCCCTGCCCGCCATGCCAAGGCTCCAGCACCAGCAGTTCCACGGAGCCGCCACTGGGCCGGCGCGCCTCCAGCCGAGCCCGAAGCACCCTTGTGTTGTTCACCACCAGTAGGTCGCCGGGCCGCAGCTCCTGCTGCAGGTCCCAAACGCTCAGATGGCGAGCATGGGGCGCAGGACTAGCCCCGCCTGGCTCCACCACCAGCAGCCTCGCCGCATGGCGCGGCTCCACGGGACGCTGGGCGATGCGCTCCTCTGGCAGATGAAAGTCGTAACTGGAGAGACGTAGATCGACGGAATCGCTCATGCCGGAAGGTAATAGCGCACGAGGGTAAAAACGCGATTGCCGCTGGCATCTAGGGCTCTGTGCATATTGATGCCGCGTTGATTGAGAAGTAGCGAATCAAAGCTGTAACGAGGTATCGCCATTGGCATCACAATCGTGTGGGTGACGTCTGGGTGAAGCTGCTCCTCAGACGCCACGAATGCCACAAACGGATCTACCAGCGACGAGAAGGGACTTTCCAAAATATGCAATTGGATTCCGGGCGACTCGCCTACTAGCCGCTGCCAGTCGCGGCGGATCATTGCAGGGTCGTCCTCCTCGGAGCGAACCCACACCCCAATCACCTGATCCGACACCTTGGCGGCGTAGCGCAGGGCGTCAAGTGATGGACGTGACAGGGAAGGAATCCAGACGATGCTGCAGTTGCCCACCGGATCGCGTCGATCAGGCAAACGCACTGTGCCCTGCGCCTCGGCTGGCAGGGAAATAGCCGCATAAACCCGGTGATAGCGGCCCCGAATGCGAGCCAGCAGCCACACCAGGAGCGGGATAGCAATCACCACTATCCAGGCCCCCTCGGCAAATTTTCCCACCACAATCACCAGCAGCACCACCAAGGTCGTGAGTGCTCCCAAGGCATTCATCGTCATTCGGCCCAGCCAGCCAGCACCCCGTAGCCGCCACCAGCGCACCACCATGCCCGCCTGAGAAAGGGTGAAGGCCAGGAACACGCCCAAGGCGTAGAGGTTCACAGCCACGCTGGTGTCACCCCGGCACACGAGGATGATCAGAGCGGTGGTCACCAGCAACACGGCGATACCGTTCTGAAATACAAGCCTGTCGCCAATCCAGCCCATCTGACGAGGCAGGAAACGGTCATGGGCCAGCATCGCCGCCAATCGGGGGAACCCCGCAAAGGCGGTGTTGGCTGCCAGGGCAAGGATCAGAAGAGTGGTGATCTGCAATGCCCAGAACAGTGGACTGCCCGCACCGAACACCCTCATGCCGATTTGGGCCAGCACCGTGCGCTCCGCATCAGGAGCCACTCCGTAGAGGAAAGCAAGTCCACTGACGACCAGGAACATGGCGGCCAGCATTACCCCCATTACCAACAAGGTGGCCTGGGCCCGGCGAGCTGCCGGTTCACGAAACACCGAAACTCCATTGGCGATGGCTTCAATTCCAGTCATCGCAGAGCAGCCAGAGCTGAAGGCACGAAGTAGCAAAAACAGTCCCAGGGGCTCCACCGCCCGGATCACCGGTGGCGCATCGGGCGTAAAGCCATGGGCAAACACCAGGTTGTGGAGGCCGAACACCGTCAGCAGCGCCACCATCACCACAAAGGCGTAGGTGGGAACGGTGAACGCCTGGCCGGCTTCGCGCAGGCCCCGCAGATTGGCCCATCCGACAGCCAGGAGCAGCAGTAGCGCCAAGGGCACCTCGTAGGGGAGCAGGGCTGGCAAAAGCGAGGAGAGGGCTTGAGTACCTGCCATCAGACTCACTGCCGCGGTGAGGGTGTAATCCACCAAAAGAGCTGCCGCCGCCACCAGCGAAGGCCCGGTGCCCAGGTTTTCGCGGGCCACCACATAGGAGCCACCTCCCTGGGGATAGGCCTCGATCGTCTGGCGATAGGAGAACACCACAATGGCGATCAAAACAACGATCGCTGCGGTGATCGGCAGCGACAGGCCCAGGGTCTGGCTGCCGGCCAACACCAGAACCCCAAGCGCAGCCTCGGTTGCGTAGGCCACCGAGGAGAGAGCATCTGAAGAAAGAATCGGCAGAGCCTGCACACTGGGCAGGCGCTGAGCGGAGGCATCTGCGCGCGGCAGAGGCTTGCCTAACAGCCTGCGGAGCAGGGGTTGGGCCACAGACTGCTTCATCGAGATAGGGGCTTCAGAACGCCAAGCTTTCGGGGTTTGACTCGATCAGCTGAGCCAGATCCTTGAGGAAGGCAGCCGCCTGGGCGCCATAAATCGTGCGGTGGTCGCAGGTGAGATTCACCTGCATTTGATTGGCCACCCGAATCGAGCCGTCTTTACCTGCCACCACTGCGGGCCGGGAGGCGGCCACCGCCAGGATGGCGCCGGTGCCTGGGGGCAGGATTGCGTCGAAGCGATCCACACCAAACATGCCCAGGTTGGAGAGAGTGAAAGTGCCGGTGCTGTATTCCTCAGGCTGGAGCTGCTTGCTGCGGGCCCGCGCCACCAGATCGGCCCAGTTGCGGGCCATGGCGTAGATATCGGTCTTGTCGGCGTTGGCCAGCACCGGAGTGATCAGGCCGCCGTCTTCCATGGCTACGGCCACGGCCACATTCACTGAGGCCGGGAAAGCCATGGCAGTGCCATCGGCGCTGGTGGCGGCATTTACCTGGGGATGGCGCGCCAGCACCACGCCCACGGCCTTGGCCAGCAGGGCGGTCATCGTGACGCCCTTGGGCTTCACCTGCTTGTAAAAAGCGTCGAGCTTGGTGGTGGTGATTGTGTATCCCACCCGGAAACAGGGCACCGCCAGGCTGGCGACCATGTTGCGGTTGACCGCGTTTTGCAGCGTGTTGAAGCCCACGCTCTCGCCGGGCCGGCCGAAGGCATCGCCGGCGGGAGCTGGGGCCGGCGCAGCTGCACCATTGCCGGCGGCAGGTGCGGAGGCGGGGCCTGAACCCTCAGCAACCCGCGGCACCGTGATCGGCTGACCGGTGGCAGCCATCACGTCTTCCGCCTGGATGCGGCCGTGGGGACCGCTGCCGCGCAGGGCACCCAAATCGACACCCAATTGGGAGGCAAGCTTCTTGGCCCGTGGCGAGGCCACCACCCTGCCGCTGGCCGTCGACGCGGGAGCCACCACCGGAGCCGCCACAGCAATAGCTGGTGCAGGGGCAGGGGCTGTTACCGGGGCAGGAGGCGGGGTTACGGGTGCAGCGGGTGCAGGTGCAGCAGCTGGGGCGGGGGCGACAGCAGGTGCCGCAGGGGCCTTGGCTGCCACCTCGGCAATCTCAGCCTCGGTTTCGACGATCAGGCCAATTGTTTCGCCCACCGGCGCCGTGCCGCCGGCAGGCATCAACACAGCCGCCAGGTAGCCCTCGTTGAAAGACTCCACATCCATATCGGCCTTATCCGACTCGACAACGAGCACGGACTCACCGCGCTCAACCTTGTCGCCAGGCTGCTTCAGCCACTCCACGATCTTGCCCTCCGTCATGGTGGAGGAGAGGGCCGGCATGAAGATTTCGTGGGTTGCCATAAACCAGTGCCCGTCTGCCTTTTGAGGAGGTGTTCCAACCCCTGTTCCAACTTTTCTCCAACAGCGGAGGAGGAGCAGGGATGGGTGGTGAAGGGACTCTAAGACGCAGAGAAATCCCCGAGAAAGTGCTCAGCACAGGGGCCTGCGGTCTTCACCCACCCTCAGGACACCACCCCTGTCGCACCTCCTGACGAGCAACCCACTGAGAACACCGCTTGGTCAGGTGCTCTCCCTGAGGAATCAGACCCTGATGAATCGGACAGGTCAACAGGGTGATGCAATGCCTGCCGACCTCGTAGCGGAAGTGCTGGCAGGTGATACAGACGCTTGAGGAGCGGGATGGCTTGAGGACATTCCACTCAAGGAACTCCCACTCCTCAGAGGGGGCAGCAGGTGGCACAGGAACGGCAGCAGGCATTGCAAAGAGCAGATACGCCTGTACTGCTTGCGCTGGGATGGTGAGGTCAAGGAGCCCATTGAGTCCATTGGCGAATTAATGGTGAAATGGATTGCCGCCCATACCCTGTATTAGAACCCCAAGCGACCCGATAAAGCGCCTGATGCTCCTCGAAATCACCTGTGAACTCGCTGAGCTTGACAACCGCAAATACCCACTGCGACGGCAGGTACGGGCACCAGTACATCACGGCCAAAAAGTGAGGCAGGAACAAAAGGCTTCTACGCCGCCATGCCAGAACTCTTTAACCTCCACTCACGCCGTTCGGGATAAGAGGGGTTGACTTGCTCAAGTAATCTTGAAATCTTACGAATCGCTTGCATACTTTGAATTTGAGTTCTTCGAGTGGTTGCTGATTGTTCTCCATATTTGGTGTGCTTTTAAGGATGGGAGTATATTGATTGATGGCGCTCCGGTGACCAATGGAGGCATTTGGGTTTAAGCAAGCAATCAGCGCATCTTCGCCGATCCTCTGCTTATTGTTTAAATCTGTGATAACTGGTTTGTAATCTACAACGACATAGAGCGGATCAAAAGCGATCTGTGAT
>NZ_JAGQDB010000028.1:0-27224 GCF_024346495.1 Cyanobium sp. A1C-AMD
CCCATTCCACATCCGGGTAAGCCGGATCGAGGTTCAACTGCAGGGCCCGCAGGTGACGATCCACCAAGGCCATCAACACCCTCGCATCCTCCTTGGGCGTCATGGCTGCACCACCAGCACTCGGCCGTGGCGAGCCGCCTCACTGATCACGTGCCAGCGGGAACCTGCCAGCCGGGCTGCATCAGCCGAACCGCTTACCACCAAGTCCACCGAAAGGGGCAAGTGCTGGAGGGGCCGGAAATGGCGCCACCAGCTCGACACCTTCGCCTCCCCCTCGAGATGGGGGCTGCGCTCCACCACCAGCAGATCCAGATCCGACTCCGGCCTGGCCTGGCCCGTGGCGCGGGAACCAAACACCACCAGGGCCTGCACGGAGGGATCAGCCGCAATCTCACTCAGGGCTGCCTCAAGGCTGCTGGCAAGGCTGCCATCCAAACCTGGGCCCAGATCGGGCAGGTCCAATGGCTGGGGAGTGGTCCAGTCGGCGAGGGCGTGACCTGTCATGGAGCCATTCTGACGGCAGTCACACGCTGCGGATCACCGCAAAGGGATTGCGCACGGTCACGTTGCCATAGGTCTGGCCATCCGTCATGTCCTCCGACAAGACCAAATCGCAGCCGGATTGCTGGGCAGCGGCCAGGATCGCCAAGGAAGCATTAAGCCGGCGCATGACGACCAGCACCGACACCAGCTTCAAGCGCCAAACCCTCGGCAACAAGCTGGTACAGGCCGGCGTGCTCGACATCGAAGAGCTGGAGCAATTGCTGGAGGACTACCGCCCCTTCGCTGAAACCCAGCGCTTTGGCGAATTCCTACGGCTCAACCTGCAGGTGCCGCCCCAGATGCTGGATCTACTACTCAACCCCGCCCTGTTCGATGAGCAGGGCTTCAATGAGAAGCGGCTGGGTGAGCGCCTGGTGGAAATGGGCTGCATCACCCCTGAGCAACTTGATCAGGCCCTCGACCAGCAACGCAGCAAGGGGGGCCGGGTTGGCGAGCTGCTGGCCGAGCTGGGCTTCATCTCCACCACCACGGCCCGCTTCTTCTCGCTGGCCAAAGTCAACGAGAAAGGTCAGATCGACTACCAGGCCGGCTAAGCGGGCCGAAGCGCATCGGCCATCCGGGCAACCTGCACGATTGGCCCAACGTCGTGCACTCGCAGGATGCGGGCCCCCTGGGCAATCGCCTGGCTGCACACCGCCGCCGTGCCCCACAGCCGGGCACGGGGCCTGGGCTCGTTCAACACCGCGCCTATGAAGCGCTTGCGCGAAGGCCCCACCAGTAGGGGAAAGCCTTCCGCCGCCAGGGTGCCTAGACCCCGGAGCAGCTCCAGGTTGTGGTCGGTGTCCTTGGCGAAGCCCAACCCCGGATCCCAGATCAGCTGCCGCGGGCGCACACCCGCCGCCAGAGCCATTTCAGTGGCCTCCAATAGGCCAGCCCGCACCTCCGCCACCACATCGCCGTAGTAGGCAAGGGAGTTCATGCTGCGGCTATCGCCACGGCTGTGCATCAACACCAGTGGGCAGCCAGCAGACGCCGCCAAGCGCAACAGGGCCGGATCGCGCCGGCCGCCGCTGACGTCGTTTATCCAGTGGGCGCCCGCCGCCAATGCCGCCTCGGCCACCGCCGCATGGAAGGTGTCGATCGAGAGCAGGGCGCCTGGATGGGCAGCGCGAATAGCAGTAAGAGCGGGCAGCAGCCGCTCAAGCTCCCGCTTGGGCCCCACCTCCTCGGCGCCGGGCCTGGTGCTCTGGGCGCCAAGGTCGAGCAGATCGGCTCCCTCGGCCAGCATCCGCCCAGCGGCGCACACCGCGTGCGCCACGCTGGGAAGGCGGCCGCCGTCGCTGAAGGAGTCGGGGGTGAGGTTCAGCACCCCCATCACTGCGGTGCGCTCGCCCCAGGCGAAACGGGGTTGATCGATCACGGGGGGCCAGTCTCAGGGAGCCAGTCTCAGCGGCCGTAGTTGACGATGCGGGCAAAGCTCACCGGATCGAGGGAAGCCCCACCCACCAAGACGCCGTCGATGTCGCTCTGGGCCATCAGATCGTCGATGGTGGCAGGGTTCACCGAGCCGCCATATTGCACCGTGACGCTGGGGTTGCCCACCCAGCCCCGGATCAGACCGCAGATGCGGTTGGCCTCCTCGGCGGCACAGGTCTTGCCGGTGCCAATCGCCCAGATCGGCTCGTAGGCCACCACCACCTGGGTGGGATCCACATCCTCAAGGCCCTGTTCGATCTGGCGGTGGATCACCCGCTCGGTTTCATTGGATTCCCGCTGGTCGAGGCTTTCTCCCACGCACAGGATCGGGATCAAGCCATGGCGCTGGGCATTGCGGGCGCGCAGGTTGATCTGCTCATCGCTTTCGCTGTAGTACTTGCGCGGCTCACTGTGGCCAACGATGGCGTAACTCACCCCGTGCTCCAGCAGCATCGGCGCCGAGATCATGCCCGTGTAGGCCCCCTGGTCTTCCCAGTGCACGTTTTGGCCAGCAAACTCAACGCCAGCACCCTCCAGGTGGCGGCAGAGCGTGGGAATCGAGGTGAAAGGCGGAGCGATCACCACCTCCCGATCGTCTGGGGAGTCGGCAATCAGGGGCCGAAACGTGGCCGCAAATACCCGCGTCTCAGCGCAGGTCATGTGCATCTTCCAATTACCCGCGATCACGGCCTTACGCATCGGCCCTCTCCAGCACTGTCAGGAAAACCTAATGGGCCGGCGGCCTGGTCCCCATAAACAGCAGCTCGCGGCCGTCGATGTCGACCGCATCACCGGGGGCCAACTGACGACCGCGACGGGTTTCGATGGCGCCATTCACCCGCACATCACCGCGCTGAATGCGCAGCTTGGCTTCGCCGCCGGTGCCCGCCAGGCCTTGGTATTTGAGGAATTGATCGAGTTTCAAGGGGCGGCTTGGGGGAGCAGCGATAGCGTGACCGCATGCTTGCACCCTCGCCGGCCGGGTTTCGACACCTCTGGCCGCTGCTGAAACCCCACCGCCGGCGCCTGCTGGCAGGTGGGCTATGCATGGTGATCTATGTGGCTTGCTGGCCGCTGCTCGCCTGGCTGGCAGGCCAGCTGATTCCAGCCATCGGCGCTGGCAACTTCCCAGTGGTGCTGCGCACTATCGCCGCGGCCCTGGGACTGTTTTTGGTGCAAAAGGCGGCCCAGTTCGGCCAGGACACCCTGCTGGCCGGGCCGGCCCTGCGGGTTAGTCAGGAGTTGCGGCGGGGCCTATTTGCCCGCCTGCAACGGCTGGAATTCGGCGCCCTCGAGAAGCTCTCAGCCGGCGACCTCACCTATCGCCTCACCGAAGACGCGGACCGGGTGGGCGAGGTGATCTACAAAACCATTCAAGACACCACCCCCAGCGCCCTGCAGCTGGTGGTGGTGCTCGGCTACATGGTGTGGCTCGATTGGCCCTTAGCCCTGGCCACCCTGCTGCTGGCGCCAGTGGTGGTGCTGCTGGTAAGCAGCTTTGGCGCCCGGGTAATGACCGCTGCCGAACGCAGCCAAAAGCAGGTGAGCGAGCTGGCGGGCCTGCTGGGCGAAGCGATCGGTGGGCTGCCCTTAGTGCGGGCCTTCGCGGCCGAGCCCTGGCTGCAGCAGCGCTTCGACACCGAAATCGACCTGCACCGTCGGGCCCGCTACCGCACCCTCAAACTGCTGGCCCTGCAGCACCCGGTGGTTGGCTTTCTGGAAGCGGCCGGCATCCTCACCGTGCTGCTGCTCGGCGCCGCCCGGATTCAGGCCGGTGGCCTCAACAGCCAGGGCTTCAGCAGCTACGTGGCGGCCCTGCTGATGCTGATCGACCCGATCTCGCACCTCACCACGAACTTCAACGAGTTTCAGCAGGGCCAGGCCTCGCTGCGGCGACTGCGGGCGATCGAGGCCGAACCGGTGGAGGCTCCAGACCGGCCCTCGGCCCAGCCGCTGGGCAGCGTGCGCGGCGAGCTGGTGCTCGAGCAGGTGCGCTTCGGCTACAACCCCGCCCAACCGGTGCTGCACGACCTGGATCTGCAGGTGCGGCCTGGCCAGGTAGTGGCCCTGGTGGGTCCCTCCGGCGCCGGCAAAAGCACCCTGTTTTCCCTGCTGCTGCGCTTCAACACCGCCCAGCAGGGCCGGGTGCTGCTGGATGGCCACGACCTAGCCGATCTGCGGGCGCGGGAGCTGCGCCGCGCCGTAGCCCTGGTGCCCCAGCAAAGCAGTGTATTTTCTGGCACGGTGGCCGAAGCGATTGCCTTCGGCCGGCCCGCCAGCGAGGCTGCCATCCGCCAGGCCGCCAGCCTCGCCAACGCCGCCGGCTTCATCGAGGCCCTGCCCCAGGGCTACACCAGCCGCATCGAAGAGCGGGGCAGCAACTTCTCTGGCGGCCAGCTGCAACGGCTGGCCATTGCCCGCGCCGTGCTCGGCAACCCGGCGGTGCTGCTGCTGGATGAAGCCACCAGCGCCCTCGATGCCGAAGCGGAGGAGGCGGTGCAGCGGGGCTTGGAGCAGGCGATGGCGGGCCGCACCGTGCTGGTGATTGCCCACCGGCTAGCCACCGTGCAGGGTGCAGACAGAATCCTGGTACTCGATGGCGGTCGCATCGTCGAACAGGGCAGTCACAATGAGCTGATGGCGCAGGGGGGCCGCTACCGCGAGCTCTGCGAGCGCCAATTCATTCATCTGCAAGCCTGATGTCTTGGGAATACCGGGTGATCCACATCAACGTGGAGAGCGGCAATCCGCCGGGTCCTCCCTCACCCAAGGCAGATAGTGAGCGGCTCGGCGGCGCCCTGAGCCCGGAGTTTCTTAAAAAAGAATTCCCGCAGCAATATGACGCCGCAGCTACCAAACCACGCCACCCAGCCGAACAGCTGCAGTTTTTTCTAAATGCCCTCGGCAAGGAAAACTGGGAGATGGTGGAAGCAGCCCAGGTGGGCCCGCTGCTGATGTTTTTCTTCAAGCGACCGGGTGGCCTGCCTCCCGTATCCTGAGGGCTGAAGATTTTTTGCCACTCGTGGACAACGTCGCCCAGCAATCCGACAACCAGCCGCCCGTGCTCACCTTCGAGGGCAAGCGCTACGACCTCAACGGCTTGCCAGATGAGATGAAGGAGCTGGTGCGTGGCATGCAAGTAGCTGATGCCCAGCTGCGCATGCATGAAGACACTCTGAAAGTGCTTGCCGTTGGCCGCCAAGCCATGGCAAGCCAGCTCAACGACAAGCTGCAAAACATCACCCCCCTGCCTTGAAAAGGGGGTGATGCGATGGTGGTGGGCTCTAGCTCACCACCTTCTGGGCTTCCTTGATCAGCTCCTCAGGCAGGGTTACCCCGATCGCTGCGGCGGTGGCCTTGTTCACCATCAACTCCGTTTTGGTGAGGGGCTCGAAGGCCATCTTGGCCGGCGATTCTCCCTTCAATACCCGCACCGCCAGCTTGCCTGCTGCGTAGCCGTCATCGAAGTAGGCCCAGCCGATCGTGGCCAGGCAGCCGGGCAGCTTGATGTCGTCGGCATCCACCGAATACACGGGAATCTTCTTCTCTAGGCCCACCTTGGCGATCGAGCCGAAGCCCTGAATCGTGGCGTAATCGCCGATCTTCACGAAGGCCTCTACCTTCTTGTCGGCCAGCACTTGGGCGGCTTGCAGCACTTCGCCGGAGTTGGCCACCGCCTGCTCCACAACGGTGATGTTGCGTTTGGCTGCCTCCTCCTTGAGCACCTTGGCTTCATATTCGGAGTTGGGCTCACCGGGGTTGAAGATCAGGCCCACGGTCTTGAGCTCAGGGTTGATTTGGCGTGCCAAATCGAGCTCCTTGCCCACCGGGTTGGTGCCGATCGTGCCGACCACATTTGGCTTGTGCTGACCCACGGCACCCGGGGGCGTGCCCGCGCCGGCACCCCAGGGATTGGAGCAATAGCAGAACAACACAGGAGTGGTTGCTGGGGCCACCTTCATGGCGGCCTGCAGGGGCGGTGTGCCAACCGCCAGGATCATGTCCACCTGGTCGCCCACAAACTGCTTCATCACCAAGGTGGTGTTGGGCAGCTCGCCGGCGGCATCCTTCTGGATGAAGTTGACGTTTTTGCCAGGGATGTAGCCAGCTTCTGCCAGGGCCGCTTCAAAGCCTTTGCGGGTGTTGGTTGGAGGCGGGGCTTCCACCATCTGCAGCATGCCGATGGTGGGGCCTTTAACCTTGGTGCCACCGCCGAGCTTGCCGCAGGCGGAGAGCACCACCGTGCTCACGGCGCCGGCCCCTGCCAGGGTTAGAAATTCACGACGCTGAAGACCCATCAGTGGCACTGGAAGACTGCGGCGCAACTATGGCTGCTCCATACATCGCCCGCAACGCGGCCGGTTCGAGATATTCACGCTCGGCAGCATTCCAGTCGCCGATCAAGCCACCCTCATGGAGCATCACCAACCTGTCGCCGTGGCTCAGGGCCTGCTCGAGGCTGTGGGTCACCATCAAGGCGGTAGTGCCCAGCTGACGAACCAACCTGTCGGTGAGCGCCATCACCGTTGCTTCGGCCCGGGGGTCAAGGGCAGCGGTGTGCTCATCAAGCAGCAGCAGATCCGGTGAACCCAGGGTTGCCATCACCAGGCTGAGGGTCTGGCGCTGGCCACCGGAAAGCTGACCCACCGGTTCATCGAGACGGTCGGCCAGGGGCAAGCCCAGCTCGCCCAGCAGCTCGCGGTAGCGCCTGCGGTCGCCGCCATTGGGATGGATGCCCCCAAAGGCACTAATCAAAAAACCTGCTGCAAACCTGGCTGGCCTGTTGCGCCGCTCCGCCAGCCGCAGGTTTTCTGCCACGGTCAGCCCCGGACAAGTTCCCTCCAGAGGGTTTTGCATCACCCGGCCGATCCAGCGAGCCCGCTGGTGATCTCGCAGGCGGTGCAGGGGGCGACCGCCCAGGTGGATACGGCCAGCGCTGTGGCGCAGGGTGCCAGCCACCAGATTGAGCAGGGTGCTCTTGCCGGAGCCGTTGCTGCCAATCACCACCAGAAACTGGCCGGGGGGGCAGCTCAGCGAGAAACCGCTGAACAATTGCCGCCAGCCCGATCCAGGTAGGGGATGGCCCCAGCTGAGCTCCTCAACGCTGAGACCAGGGGCGCTGAGATGAGGGGCGGAACTCATTGCTCCTGCCTCCGCTGGTCTGCCGAAAGACCCGGTATGCGCAGCCGTCCGAAGGCCAGGGCGATCAGCAGCAGCAGGGCCGTTGCCAGCTTGAGATCAACCGGTTCGAGGCCCAACTGCAGGGCGATGGCGATCATGGTGCGGAACAAAATCGCCCCCACGGCCACCGCCAACAGGGCCCGGGGCAGCGAGCGCGGCCGCAGCACCGCTTCGCCAATGATCACCATGCCTAGTCCCAGGATCAACGAGCCGATCCCCATGGTCACATCGGCAAAGCCCTGATAGGTGGCAACCAGCGCCCCGGCCAGGGCCACCAGACCATTAGCAGCGGCGATACCCACCGTGAGACCGCGGCGCTGGTTGATGCCGTTGGCGCGGGCCATGGTGGGGTTGTTGCCCAAGGCGCGCAAAGACAAGCCGAAATCTGTGGCCATCAGGAAGGAGATCAGCAGGATCATCCCAACGGTCGCCAGGGTTAATCCCACGGCCCATTGACCATCCAGGCCAAGGCCCAGATCGGGGAGGGCCAGAATTCCAGCAGGGGTTTCAGACAGGGGGATGTTCGAGCGCCCCATCAGCCTCAGGGTGATCGAATAAAGGCCCGTGGTGGTGAGGATGCCTGCAAACAGATCATTCACACCCAGCCGGGTGTGGATCAGGCCGGTAACCATGCCAGCCAGGCAGCCAAACAAGATCGCCAGCCCCAAGGCCACCGGCACCGGGGCACCCTGGCTGATCAACACCGCAGCGGTGCCACCTCCCAGGGCAAAGGAGCCATCCACCGTGAGGTCTGGGAAGTTGAGGACGCGCAGCGTCAGGTAGGTGCCTAGGGCCAGGCCGGCATAGGCCAGGCCCTGGTCGTAGGCACCAATCCAAAGAGAAAACATGGCTGCATTGTGCCTAGCAGCGGCCGATTGGCTTAAGCCAAGGGGGCAAGATCCTCGAAACGAAACACCTGGCGGCCGGCCGGCGTTTCGCCATGGGCCTCGGTCTCAACCACCCGCTCGCTCAGCACCCAGGGGCCAGCCTCGGTCAGCGGCACAAAGGTGTCGGTGAAGCGGCTGGTGCCACCCTTGGCTTCGCCGCTGGCGGGGTCGCTGTACTGGCTGGTGTAGCTGCGGCTCAGATAGCCGCTGCCGGTGTCTGTGGTGCTCTCGGTGAAGATCGTCACCACGGTGCCGTGGATGTGGCGATGCACCATCGTCACCACGTCGTTCTGGATCCGGTAACGGTCACCGGTGTTCTTGCCGCCCACGATCACCTCGGTGCCCACGGCATCGGTGTCGCCGGCGCTGAAGGTGTTGGCGCCATGGGTTTGCTCAAAGCTGCGGCGCACCCGGTGGATCGCTACCTCCCACAGTTGGGAAGCCAGGGCCTTGTGAATCTCCTCATCGGCGACGCCAGCCACCGTGGCCTTAAGGTCGGCGCCAACCACGAAGGTGCCCTCTACGCGCTTTCCGTCTTCACCCGCATCACCGTCTTGTTCCCAGATGCAGCGGCCCTGATAGCCACCGAAATCCGGCTCCCAGGTGTAGCGATTTTCATAGGCGGCCCGGAAAGCCGCCGTGCAGTCGCTGCCTGAGGTGATCTGGTTGCTGACTTGGGTGCTGGCTGTCAAGGCGGGATCTATCGGGTCCCTAACCCTAACGAGTGAGTCCGGGGTGGATGTCCTGCAGGGCATTCACCTCAATCTTCTGCTGCTGCAACGCCGTGATCGCCTCGACAGCGGCCCGGGCCCCGGCCAGGGTTGTCACCGTCGGCACGGCGTAGTCGAGGGCGGCCCGGCGCAGATATTTGTCGTCGTGGGCAGCCTGGCGGCCGATCGGGGTGTTGATGATCAGCTGAATGCGGGCCGAGCGGATCGCGTCTTCAATATTGGGACGGCCCTCATGCACCTTGAGGATTGATTCCACCTGCAGGCCAGCGGCTCGCAGGGCCTCGGCGGTGCCGCCGGTGGCGATCAGGTCAAAGCCCAGCCCCACCAGCCGCTCCGCCACCGGCAGCAGGGCCTGCTTGTCGCGGTCGTGGGTGGAGAGAAACACCGTGCCGCTGGTGGGCAGGGCCTCGCCTGCGGCCAACTCGGCCTTGGCATAGGCCATGCCGGCGCTGCTGGCGATGCCCATCACCTCGCCGGTGCTGCGCATTTCAGGGCCCAGCAACGTGTCGGAACCCGGGAAGCGCTTGAACGGCAGCACCGCCTCCTTCACCGTTTGCAGAGGCGGGATGGGCTCGGCCGTGAGCCCCAGCTCCGCCAGGGTGCGGCCGGCCATCAGCTGGCTGGCCACCTTGGCCAGGGGCACGCCGGTGGCCTTGGCCACAAACGGCACCGTGCGGGAAGCACGGGGATTGGCCTCGATGATGAACACCCGCTCGCCCTGCTCAGGGTCGATTTGCACTGCGAACTGCAGGTTGATCAGGCCGCGCACCCCAAGGGCCAGGGCCAGGGCCCGGCTCCACTCGCGGATCGTGGCCAGGGCTGCCTCGCTCAGGCTCACCGACGGCAGCCAGCAGGCCGAATCGCCCGAGTGGATGCCCGCCGGCTCGATGTGCTCCATTACACCGCCGATCACCACTACCCCCTCCCGATCGCAAAGGGCATCCACATCCACTTCGATGGCGTTATCTAGGTATTGGTCGATCAGCACTGGGTGATCGGGCTCCACCTGCACCGCTTCCACCATGTAGCGGTTGAGCTCGGCTTCGTCGTAGACGACCTCCATGGCGCGCCCGCCCAGCACGTAGCTGGGGCGCACAACAACTGGATAGCCCACGCGCGCAGCGATGGCCCGGGCCTCGGCCTCACTGCGGGCCAAGCCATTGCGGGGCTGGCGGATCTCCAGCCGGCGCAGGATCGCTTCAAATTGCTCCCGGTCTTCGGCGGCGTCGATCGATTCAGGTGAGGTGCCCCAGATGCGAGTTCCGGTGGCCAACCCCTCGGGCGAAGCCAGCCAGCGCAGCAGCGGGATCGCCAGCTTGAGAGGTGTCTGGCCGCCGAACTGCACGATCACCCCCTCGGGATGCTCCACCTCAATCACGTTGAGCACGTCTTCGAGGGTGAGGGGCTCGAAATAAAGCCGATCGGAGGTGTCGTAATCCGTTGACACCGTCTCCGGGTTGCTGTTCACCATCACGGTGGCGAAGCCCTCGGCCTGCAGGGCGAAGGAGGCGTGCACGCAGCAATAGTCGAATTCGATGCCCTGGCCGATGCGGTTTGGCCCGCCGCCCAGGATCATCACCTTGCGGCGGCTCTCCGGCTGCACCTCGTTTTCGGGCGGCACGATCTCCAGCTCACCGGCCGCATTGAGCCGCTCCAGCGGCCGCTCGTAGGTGGAGTAGTGATACGGCGTGCTGGAGGCAAACTCCGCCGCACAGGTATCGACGGTTTTGAACACGGCATTGATACCCAGCCCCTGACGGTGGCGCCGCACCGTGAGTTCATCGCTGCCAGTGGCCCAGGCGATCTGGCGATCTGAGAAGCCCAGCTGTTTGAGCTCCAGCAGGGCGGCGGCATCGAGTTGCGCGAGCTGGCGGCCCCGCAGCAGCCGCTGCTCAGCTTCGAGGATGCAGCGCAGCTTGGCCAAAAACCAGGGATCGATGGCGCTGAGCTGGTGGATCTCGTCGTCGCTGCGGCCGACGAGCATCGCCTCGCGCACGGCGAAAATCCGCTCAGGCGTGGCGGTGCGCAGGGCCCGCTCCAGGGCGGTGGGATCGGGGGCAAGCGTGAGGTCTCTGGCGGCATCGGGGCGGTCGCAGCCCCAGCCGGCATGGCCCGTTTCCAGGGAGCGCAACGCCTTTTGGAACGACTCCTCAAAGCAGCGACCGATCGCCATCGCCTCCCCCACCGACTTCATCGAGGTGGTGAGCACCGCCGGGCTACCGCGGAACTTCTCAAAGGCGAAGCGGGGAATCTTCGTGACCACGTAATCAATCGTGGGCTCGAAGCAGGCCGGGGTGGCACCGGTGATGTCGTTGACGATTTCGTCGAGGGTGTAACCCACCGCCAGGCGGGCGGCGATCTTGGCGATTGGAAAGCCTGTGGCCTTCGAAGCCAGCGCCGAGCTGCGCGATACGCGCGGGTTCATCTCAATCACCACCACATCGCCGTTGGCGGGGTTGATCGCAAATTGAATATTGCTGCCGCCGGTATCGACGCCGATCTCGCGGATGATCGCGATCGACTGGTCGCGCAGCCGCTGGTATTCGCGGTCGGTGAGGGTTTGGGCCGGTGCAACGGTGATCGAATCACCGGTATGTACCCCCATCGGATCGAGGTTTTCGATGCTGCAAACGATCACCACGTTGTCGGCGCTATCTCGCATCACCTCCAGCTCGAATTCCTTCCAGCCCAGCAGCGACTGCTCCACCAGGATCTGGGAGACGGGGCTGGCCTCTAGGCCGCTTTTGCAGAAGGCGCGGAACTCCTCGGGGTTGTAGGCGATGCCACCGCCGCTGCCGCCCAGGGTGAAGGCCGGCCGGATGATGCGGGGATAGCTGCCGATGACCTCGCCCACCCGCTCCGCCTCCTCCAGGGTGTTGGCGATGCCGGAGGGACAGACAGCGACGCCGATCCGCTCCATCGCCTCCTTAAAAAGCAGCCGGTCTTCCGCCTTGCGGATCGCCTGCAAATTGGCGCCGATCAGCTCCACCCCGTGCTTTTCCAGGGTGCCGTTTTCAGCCAGGGCTACCGCCAGATTGAGAGCGGTCTGGCCGCCCATCGTCGGCAGCAGGGCATCGGGCTGCTCGATCTCAATCACCCGGGCCACCACCTCGGGCGTAAGTGGCTCGATGTAAGTGCGATCCGCCATGTCCGGATCGGTCATGATCGAGGCCGGGTTGGAATTCACCAACACCACTTCGAAGCCTTCTGCCCGCAGCGCTTTACAAGCCTGGGTGCCGGAATAATCGAATTCGCAGGCCTGGCCGATCACGATCGGCCCCGAGCCCAGCAGCAGGATGCGCCTGAGGTCCGTGCGGCGGGGCATAGGGGGTGGGCAAGCCAAACCTGCCTAGCCTCTCACGCCCCCCTGGCAGCAGCTGGGGCTGGAATCGCTAACCTGATTGATAACGCGGAAGCCCTAGATGAGTGAGCTCCAGCGCCTGAAAGGGCTGCTGCCCCCTGAATTACAGAGCTGGGTGTTTGTTGAAGCGGCCGCCTCGGTGGAACCGCCCCTGATCACCATCGAGGAGATCGGTCGCGATGAAGTCGAAATTCAGGTCGACCTGGAAAGCTGGGACGGGCTGGCGATAGACCATCGCAACCTGCTGTTTTGGCACGAGGTGGGCCGCGTCCAGAACGATGCGGTACCCCGCGACGGTTGGGAGATGGCGGCCCTGGCGATCGGCCTGGGTGGAGCCATCGGTGAGCTGTGGGTACAGGACGGCCTCCTCCTGGTGATGGCCCTGGGCCTGTCCGGCTTTGCCGGCTACCGCCTCTACCTCAAAAACAACTCCGAGAAGCGACTGCAGGACGCCATCGCCGCCGATGAGCGGGCCATCGACCTGGCCACCCGCTTCGGTTACACCCTGCCCAATGCCTACAAGAGTTTGGGCGGCGCCCTCAAGGAGCTGGTGGAGCAGACCCGCAAGAAAAAGAAGCGCGCCTTCTACGAAGACCGGCTAGAGGCACTGCGCAAGAGTGCCGGCAAGGCCCGGGCCGAAATGGCCCAGCAACAGGGCTCGCGTCAATCCGTCACCAGTGAGAACGTCTATGGCTGATTCCCCCGCTGGCAGGCCCACGACCCACCAGGAGCTCGACAGCGAGCAGCTGGCCAAGCTGGCGGCAGAAGCCTGTGACGACCGCAAGGCCGTGGACATTCGCCTGATCCGGGTTGACGAGGTGTCGTCGTTGGCCGATTGGTTTGTGATCTGTAGCGGCCTCTCCGATGTGCAGGTACGGGCCATCGCCCGCTCGGCTGAGGATCAGATCGAGGAAACCACCGGCCGGCTACCCCTACGGCGCGAAGGCCAGAAGGAAGGCCGCTGGATGCTGCTCGATTACGGCGAAGTGATCGTGCATGTGCTCACCCCCAGCGAGCGCACCTACTACGACCTCGAATCCTTCTGGGGCCACGGCGAACAGGTGCGCTTCGTAAGCTCAACTTCAGCAGTTTCTCCCTGACCGCCATGCCGTGCCCGGTGCCCCCCGAGCAACGGCCCCTGCAGGAATACGAGCAGTTGCTGGCCTCCTGGTTTTTTGTTTGGCCGACCCACGACCTGCCAGGTCTGTTGCGCCCCTTAGCCACCAGCTGGCTGTTGCTGCTGCCCCTCTCCACCTTGGTGGCTAGCGGCAGCTGGGTGTTGCGCCACCACCCGGCCCAGCTGGTGCTGGCGGGCATGGTGGCTGCAGTGGCGCTGCCGATGCTGCTGCTGGTGCGCCAGTGGCTCGGATGGAACTACGTGCACCGCCGCCTGGTTTCCGAGCGGGTCGAATACGAGGAATCGGGGTGGTACGACGGACAGGTGTGGGAAAAGCCCCTGGCCTGGCGCCAGCAAGACCTACTGGTGGCCCAGCACCAGGTGCAACCGGTGCTGCGGCGGCTGCAGCAGGGGGCAGCCCTGGCGGTAATCCTGGCCCTAGTGGGGGCCAGCCTCTGTCAGGCTCTTTGAGATCAGCTCCTGGGCTCTTGTGACCCTGTCCTCCAGTTTTGGTGGCACCGCCCGCGGGGGCGTCCCTCCCCTGGAGGTGCGGCTGCTGCGCAACGGCATCGTCGAATCGCGCCACCGTGTGCACGCGGTGGTTTGCGACGGCCGCGGCCGCGTATTGATGCGGGCAGGCGATCCCCAGCAGCTGAGCTTTGTGCGCTCTGCCCTAAAGCCCTTTCAGGCCACGGTTTTTGTGAGCAGTGGCGCAGCCGACCATTGCAATTGCGGCGAGCGGGGCCTGGCGATCGCCTGCGCTAGCCACATCGGCACGGCCATGCACGCCCGCGAGGCCTTCAAGCTGCTTTGGGGCGCTGAAATCGAGGCCGAGCAGCTGCAATGCCCCGTGCCCGACTGCGGCAAAAGCCCCCTTGAGCACAACTGTTCCGGCAAGCACGCCGCCTTCCTGGCCACCTGCCGGCAGCTGAACTGGAGCACCGAGAGCTACCTACAAAAAGAGCATCCTTTGCAGCAGGAGGTGTTTAAGCGCGTGGGCGATCTGCTCGCCCTGCCCGCCGCCGAGCTGCTCACCGCCCGCGACGACTGCGGCGCCCCCACCCTGCAGCTGCAACTTGCCCAGATGGCCCTGCTCTACGCCCACCTGGGCGCCGGAAGCCAGGCCGACCTGGAGCGCCTCAGCCGGGCAATGCTGGCCCACCCCGAACTGGTGGCAGGGGAGGGGCGCTTTGACACCGAACTGATGCGCGGCGGCCATGGTCAAGTGGTGAGCAAGGGCGGAGCTGAAGGCATCCAGTGCCTCAGCCGCGTCGGCGAAGGCATGGGGGTAGCGATCAAGGTGGAAGACGGCTCCGCCCGAGCCAAGCAAGCCGTAGCCCTGCACCTGCTCGAGCAGCTCGACTGGCTAACGCCGATAGCTCTCGAAGAGCTGCGCACTCGCTTCTTGATCCCAGCCCCCCATCTGCGCCTGGAGGTGATCGGCGAGCTGCGCTTCGACTGAGCGGCAGTACTAGGCACTTCGACTGGTATGGTTAAGAGGTCGACGCGGGGTAGAGCAGTCTGGTAGCTCGTCGGGCTCATAACCCGAAGGTCGCGAGTTCAAATCTCGCCCCCGCCACCACTTCCCAAGGCCCCGGCAGTCTCCTGTCGGGGCTTTGTTGTTTGAACATTCACCTCCGCTGCCCCAGCGATCACCGCCCAGAAAATGGCCATCCCCGCCAGCGTGACCCAGCCCGACGCCATCGTGGTGGGCTCCGGCGCTACCGGCGGTGTGGCTGCCATGGTGCTGGCCGAGGCGGGGCTGCGGGTGCTGGTGCTGGAGGCCGGTCCCGAGCTCTCATCCCGCCAGGCCTTCGGCAGCGAACCGCTGAATACGGCCCGGCGTGTGGCCAGCATCGCCAGCGGCCAGCAACGCCTGCAGCGCCACCATCCGGGCTTCTGGAAACACAATCCCCAGCTGTTCGTCGATGAGCGGCTCAATCCCTACTCCACCCCAGACGACGCCCCGTTTTTGTGGAGCCGGGGCCGGCAGGTGGGGGGCAAAAGCCTCACCTGGGGAGGCATCACCCTGCGCCTTTCCGACTACGAATTTGGTGCAGCTGAGCGCGATGGCCAGGGGGCAAGCTGGCCAATCGGCAGCGCCGAACTAGCGCCTTACTACACCCGCCTTGAGCAGTTGCTGGAGGTGCATGGAGCCTGCGACGGCCTGCCCCAGCTGCCCGATGGCCACTTCAAGGCGCCCCTGCCCTTCACCCCAGGCGAGCGCCACCTGCAGCGCCGCATCGGCGACGAGCTTGGCTTGCCCCTGATCCACTCGCGCGGCTTCAACCTGCACCGGGGTGCGGGCTGGCCCCGCTCCGCCAGCCAGGGGCGCACGTTGGCACGGGCCCTGGCAACGGGGCGCACCCAGGTGCGCAGCAACGCCGTGGTGAGCCACCTACTGCTCGACGGCGACCGAGCCCAGGGCGTGGTGCTGGTAGATGGCAAAACGGCAGCACACGAGCGCATTGAGGCGCCCTTGGTGGTGCTCTGCGCCTCAACGATCGAGACACTGCGGATCCTGCTGCACTCGAGCGAAGCCCACCAACGCGGCGGCCTAATCGATCCATCCGGCAGCCTCGGGCGCTATCTGATGGACCACATCTCCAGCAGTCGCTTCTTTTCGATTCCCGGGGTGCCAGCCCTCGATGGGCCCAGCGAACTTTCTGGGGCCGGTAGCTGCTTCATACCCAACACGGTCAACCTTGATGCTGGCAGCGAAACTGATTTCAGTGGCGGCTATGGCCTCTGGACAGCCCTGCAGCGCTTTGATCCACCCGCCCTGCTGCAGCGACGCCGAGGCGAGGCGGTGGGTTTTCTGATCGGTCACGGCGACGTGCAACCCAACGCCGACAACCAGGTGACGTTGAACGGCGAAAAACACGATGCCTGGGGGCTACCCACCGCCCACATCAACTGCCGCTGGGGTGAAAACGAGCAGCGCCTGGTAGCCCACATGCACCGGCGCATGGAGGCGGTGGTGGCAGCTGGTAGGGGGCAGATCCGGCCCATCGAAGAGCTATTTGTGCTGCCGCTGCTGGAGCCCTGGATCCGCACCAGCCTGGCGGTGAGTCCCGAGGCGCCACCACCTGGCTACTACATCCACGAACTCGGCGGCGCCCGCATGGCAAGCCAGCCCGAGGCAGGTGTGGTGAATCACCTCAACCAGTGCTGGGGCGCCCCCAATGTCCTGGTAGTCGATGGGGCCTGCTGGCCCCGGGCCGGCTGGCAGAGCCCAACCCTCACTGAAATGGCCATAACCTGGCGCGCTTGCGAAGCCGCTGCAGCCAGGTTGCGCCAAGGAGACCCATAACCCGGTTGCGATCCGGTGTCTATCGCCACAACCGGGTTGAGCAACCCTGCTCACAATGGCAACGTCGACCTCTAAAGGGTCGGGCAAGGGAGTCTCAGGCGGAGGTTGGCCCCTCCGCCTTTTTTGTTATCTGCCACCAGATTTGAAAAATTCAGCGGCGCAGGAACAGGCCGTTGAGGTAGTGCTGGCTCACCCCCTGATCGGCGCAGCCGTGCTGAAACAGGAAGCTGGAAAGCGCTGAGGAGATCAAGCGGTATTGATCCCACTGGGGGTGGCTGCGCAGGAACTCGCGCATGCCATCGAACAACACCTCTGGCACCTCCGCCTCCAGGCTGATGCTGCCGGCTTCTGCCTCCACTAACCCTTCTGCGCAGCTGGGCTGCTCCATACATCGTTGGAGGTGACTGCGCTCGGCTGCCATTACGAAACAAGAGTTGGGTGACCTAGTAGGCCACATCGGTGCCAGGTCCGTCAAAGCCTGAAGGCCAGGGCGAAACCACACCGTTCTCAACTGAGATTGCCTGTGCCGGCGGCTCCATAACGGCGCAGCGAGGATTTTCAAAGCCTGCAAGGGCGGCCGCTGGTGGTGATGTCAAGGCCAGACTGAACAAAAGCAGTTATTCCCCAACTGCCAGGCCTAAACTGGCTTAAAAGCCTCATTTCTGGGGAAAACCCCTAATAAACCGGGGAAAAGACGGCAATAATGGGGAATACGGATAACCAATCAGCAGAACTGATGAGCTGGAGTCTCGCGAGACTTCCGGCGAGCTGAGAAGACTGAGCCACGCCAAACCGAGAGGGCTCAGCTGCTACTGCCCTGGCGCAGGGTTGTGGGACCGAGGGGATGGTCCGCGTGGGGGTAGGGCGGATGGTGATGGCTGTGCCCGTGGTCGTGGCTGTGCCCAGGGGAGTGGTCGTGATCGTGGGTGTGGCCGCCCACTGGAATCGGCACGCCATCGGGCTGGCAGGCACCGGTGCACTCGCGCTCACAGAGGTCACAGCCGTCGGTGAGCCCTTCAACGTGGTGGTGGTGGCTTTGCTGGGGCGCCCCAACCTCAGTCTCAAAGCCCAGCACCTGGGCCCGGTATTTGCACAGCGAACAATTCATGTTGGCGTCACCGCGCACCACCTCCGCCACCCGCTCCACAAAGGTGTCAAGCACCAAGGGGTGATCGGCCAGGTAGGAGGCCTTCAGGAACTCCACCTCGGGATGGTCCTGGGCCACCCGCTCGGTGTGCTGCTGGATCCGGCTCACCAGCACCCCGGAAAACAGGAAATAGGGGAAAACCACAACCCGGCGATAGCCGAGTCTCACCACTTGGCGAAGTCCAGGCTCCACCAACGGAAAGGTGACCCCGGAATAAACCGTTTCACCCCAGCCAAAACCAAAACCCTCCACCAACATCCGCGTCACCTTGGCGACATTGGAATTGGCATCGGGGTCGGACGAGCCCCGGCCCACCACGACCAACATGGTTTCGTGCAGGGGCACCTCTGTGGCTGCCGCATCAAGGACTTCGCGAATCCGGGCCCCGGCGGCCTGAATCATCTTGAGGTCAACCCCCAGTTCACGGCCGTAGTCGATGCGCAGACCCGTCTCTGCCGCGTAGGTATTGAGCACCGACGGGATGTCGTTTTTGGCGTGGCCCGCTGCAAACAGCATGGCCGGCACGGCCAGCACGTGGCTTACCCCCCGGGCCCGCAGCGCCTCCAGGCCATCGCGCAGGATCGGCCTGGCAAATTCCAGGTAGCCGTATTCCACAGGCACCTCGGGCAGCAGCCCTTGGAGCCCCTTGGCCAGCTCGGCAAATTCGGCCACTGCCAGCCGATTGCGGCTGCCGTGGCCGCAAACCAGCACCCCGATCGGGCCGTGGGGGCCAGCACTCAGGTCGGGATGGGAGGGGGAAGCCATGGCCACTCGCACTTGAGGGCGACCCTATTCCGGGAAGCAGCGGGTCAGGATGGGGATATCCGGGCTGCCTAGCCGTCATGGCCCTGCGCCTTCCCCCATACCAGCCATTGCCGGCCCCGCGCCCGGGGGGTGAGCTGCTTGAGGTACCCATCGCCCAGCTGCGCCCCACCCAGCTCTGCGTGGGATTGGCTGAAGTGCGCAGCAGGCTGCGCGATTTCGGTGCCGAAAATGCCCGCGAACGCCGCTCCTACCTGGGCAGCAAGCCCGTGCCGCTGGTGCGCAGCGCCGATGGCAGCGTGTGGATGGTCGACCGCCACCACCGCCTACGGGCCCTGATCGAGATCGAACCCGGCGCCACCGCCTTCGGCTACGTGGTGCTCGAACTCGACAGCCCCGACCCCCAGCAGGTGCTTGCTGCCCTGCACCAACGCGGCTGGCTCTACCTCTATGACGGCAGGGGCTTGGGGCCCCTGCCCCCCAGCGCCCTGCCAGAGCAGCTCACAGGCCTGCAGGACGACCCTTACCGCAGCTTGGTGTGGAAGCTGAAGCAGGAGGGGGTGCTGGCCGCCGCCCCGCTGATTCCCTTCCACGAATTCCGCTGGGGGGCCTGGCTGCGCAGCCGCCCCCTGCCGCCCTTCAGCTCCGAGCAACTCGAGCCGGCCCTGCCCCGCGCCCGCGCTCTGGCCCGCTCCCGCGCCGCTGCCCACCTGGCTGGCTGGCTGGGCTCAGGCAGTTGCTAGGCGGCGCCAGTTGCTAGGCGGCGCCAACTGCCCCAGGCTGGAGCTCCACCGCCCCCTTGCGCCGTAAATGCCATATCGCCACCTGCTGGTGCCAACCGATGGCTCCGAGCTCTCAGACAAGGCCGTGCAGCAGGCAGTGGCGCTGGGCCACAGCCTGGGAGCTCGTATCACCTTTTTCCACGCGCAATCCAACTTCCCCATCTCCCTGGTGGGCGTGGGTGAGCTGGTGGACCCCAATACGGTGATCGCCCTGGTGCAAGCCGCTCGCCATGGCGCCGAGCAAATCCTGGCGGCAGCAGCAGCCGTGGCCCAGGGCGCCGGGGTGGTCAGCGACCAGGACACCGTGGTTAGCTCCATGCCCTACGCGGCAATCGTGGAGGCGGCCAACCGCCATGGGGCTGATCTGATTGTGATGGCCTCCCATGGCCGCCGCGGCCTGGAGGGGGTGCTGCTGGGCAGCGAAACCCACCGGGTGCTTACCCACAGCAGCTGCCCGGTGCTGGTTGTGCGTTGAGCTCCGGCCACTACGCTGCCTGCGACAGCAACAGGCGTGCCGGTGGCTAAGGACGAAACGAGCAGGGGTGACGAACTGCAGGGCTTGGGCTGGACGCCTGAGGAGGTGCGCCAATACGAGGAGCTGTGGGAATACCGGCAGCGCTGGGGCGCCATCAACCTGGAGCCGGAAGATCGGGTGTTGCTGCGGCGAGCTGAAGCAGCCCTGCCCAAGCGAGTTGCCCATGGCAAGAGCTCGCTCAAAAAAACACTGCAGCAGAAATCTCACTACCGCTGGCTGTGTCTCTATCGAGACGCCATGCTCGCCGCCGCCGAAGGCCTTGGCCTCCAGCCCGGCGAAGAAGCCGCCTGGGTGATTCTGCTCGAGGCCGAGTTAAGAGCCCTGGATCACTACGAGCCGGTGCTGGGCTTGCCTGACACCCTCAAGGCCAAGGCCCTTTTGCCGGCCCGGGAGGCCTGGATAGAAGCCATCGCCGTCCAGGGACGGGAGCTCAGCTTCGACTTCGACGCACCGCTGGAAGCCCTCAAGCAGCAGGAAGCCACCAGCTGGAAGCCCCTGCGCAACGTTGGGGCCCGCTCCTATCCGGTGCTCGAAGCTGGCGCCGCTGCCAACTTCCGCACCCAGATGAACCAGGAGGTAGCCCAGCTGATCCGCTCCAGCTTCCCCTCGCTCAAGGACAGCGACAAGCCGGAGCCCCCGAGCGCCTAAGGCGCCGGGGCGCCGGCGCTGGTCTGCACCGGTACCCGGCCCACCTTCCAGATGCGCTCGGCGTAATCAGCGATCGAGCGGTCGCTGCTGAAGAAGCCGCAGCGCATCGTGTTGTGCAGCGACATCCGCGCCCAGCGGCCCCGGTCGAGCCAGGCTTCATCTACGGCGTTTTGAGCGCGGCGGTAGTCGGCCACATCCGCCATCACCCGGAAGGGATCGTGGCTGGTGAGGCTGGCCAGCAGGGGGTGGAAGAGCTCGCCATCACCCTCGCTGAAGTAGCCCGAGCCGATCAAATCCAGGGCTTGGCGCACGGCCGGGTCCTGCTCGATCCAGGGCATCGGGTGATAACCGCTGTTGCCCAGCTGCTCGATCTGCTCTGCGGTGTGGCCAAAGAGGAAGAAGTTCTCAGCCCCAACGCAATCGCGGATTTCGATGTTGGCCCCATCGAGGGTGCCAATCGTGACCGCACCATTGAGAGCCATCTTCATGTTGCCGGTGCCGGAAGCCTCCTTACCAGCGGTGGAGATCTGCTCAGAAAGATCCACCGCTGGATACACCAGCTGGCCCAAGCTGACGCTGAAGTTGGGCAGGAACACCACCTTGAGGCGGCCATCCATGGCCGGATCCATGTTGACCACGTCGGCGATACCGACAAGCAGGCGGATGATCAACTTGGCCAGGGCATAGCCCGGAGCCGCCTTGCCACCGAACACAAAGGTGCGCGGCGGCAGGTCTTCACCAGCGCGAATGCGCAGATAGCGCTCAACGATCTGCAGGGCCGCCAAGTGCTGGCGCTTGTATTCGTGGATGCGCTTCACCTGCACATCAAACAGGGAGGTGTGATCAACCAGCACCCCCAGCTCGCGGCGCATGTACTGGGCGAGGCGCTGCTTGCCGAGATCCCGCACCGCCTGCCAGCGCTCCAGGAACGCAGGGTCGTCGGCAAAGGCGGCAAGCCCTTGCAGCTCCTCGAGGTGGGTGCGCCAGCGGTCGCCGATCGCCTCATCGAGCAGGGCCGCCAGCGGTGGGTTGGCCACCGCCAGCCAGCGCCGCGGCGTGACGCCGTTGGTGACATTGGTGAAGCGCTCCGGCCAGATCCGGGCCAGATCGGCAAACAGATTCTGCTTAAGCAAGGTGCTGTGCAGCTCGGCCACGCCGTTGACGTGGTGGCTGCCCACCACAGCCAAGTGGGCCATGCGCACCCGGCGCTGCGGGCCCTCCTCAATTAAGGAAATGCGCTGCAGGATTTGGGAATCGCCGGGATAGCGAATCCGGGCCATGCGCAGGAAGCGGGTGTTGATCTCGTAAATGATCTCGAGCTGGCGGGGCAGCAACTGCTCAAACAGCTCCACGCCCCAGGTTTCCAGGGCCTCGGGCAGCAGGGTGTGATTGGTGTAACTGATGCTGGCGGTGGTGATCGACCAAGCGGTATCCCAATCGATGCCGTATTCATCCATCAGCAGCCGCATCAACTCAGCCACGGCGATGGCTGGATGGGTGTCGTTCAGTTGCAGCGCAAACTTGTGGTGGAAATCGGTCACCTCCAGCCCCTGGCCCCGCAGGATGCGGAACATGTCCTGCAGGGAGCAGCTGACGAAGAAGATCTGCTGGGAGAGACGCAGCCGCTTGCCCTGGTCCAGCTCGTCGTTGGGGTAGAGCACCTTTGAAAGGGTCTCCGCCTGCATCTTGCGCAGCACCGCCTTGGTGTAGTCGCCGGCGTTGAAGGAAGCGAAGTCGAAGGCCTCAGGAGCCACCGCCGACCAGAGCCGCAGGGTGTTCGCGGTGTTTACGCCGTAGCCCAGGATTGGGGTGTCGTAGGCGACGCCGATCACGGTGTGTTCACCGATCTGCACCGGATAGCTCCACTCCGGCCGGATCACCTCCCAGGGATTGCCATGGGCCAGCCAGGGATCGGTGCTCTCCACCTGGCCGTGGGGGGTGATCTGCTGGCGGAAGATGCCGAACTCGTAGCGGATGCCGTAGCCGATCGCTGGCAGCTCCAGCGTCGCCATCGACTCCTGGAAGCAGGCGGCCAGTCGCCCCAAGCCCCCATTACCAAGTCCGGGTTCGGGCTCCTCGGCGATCAGCTCCTCAAGGCTCAAGCCCAAGCTGGTGCAGGCCTCCCGGGCTGCCTCCACCAAGCCCAGATTCACCAGGTTGTTTTCCAGGTGCGGGCCCAGTAGGTATTCCGCCGACAGGTAGGTGGCCGTGCGGACATGCTCGCGGGTGTAGGTGTCGGCGGTGTCGACCCAGTTTTTGAGCAAGCGATCACGCACCGCCAATGCCAGGCAGCGGTAATGGTCGTGGCTGGTGGCCAGGGAGCTGGACTTGGCCTGACTGAAGAAGAGATGCCCTTGCATCGACTCCTTCAGAGCCTGGCTATCGGCTGAGGCCATCCCTAACTACCTGGAAAGTGAAAGTCTGGGGCTGGCGACTCAAATTCGCAGCAGCGTGGTCACGGTTACAGCACACGCCAAGCCAGGGCCAATCGCGCCGCTGGTATCAACCGCAGCAAAGCTTGGAGGGGGGAACAGCTTTGGGTAGGGGGACTGACGTTCAGTGGCGAACTCCCCATGCCCTCCCAACCACGCCTCCAAGCCCTCGAAAAGATTCTCAGCCGTCCCGCCGCCCCTACAGCTCCGATTCAGCCCCTCGATGAGCTCTGGGCTAGCGACGTATTCACCCTCGACAAGATGAAGGCGGCGCTGCCGAAGGAGATCTTCAAATCGGTGCAGCGCACCATCAAGGAGGGCAGCAAGCTCGATGTGTCGGTAGCCAACGTGGTGGCCCAGGCGATGAAGGAATGGGCCACCGCCCGAGGTGCCCTTTATTACTCCCACGTTTTTTATCCGCTCACCAACTCCACTGCCGAGAAGCACGACGGCTTCATCTCACCCCAGGGCGACGGCACGGTCTTCACCGAATTCACCGGCAAGGTGCTGGTGCAGGGCGAGCCCGACGGCTCCTCCTTTCCCAATGGCGGTATCCGCTCCACCTTTGAAGCCCGCGGTTATACCGCCTGGGACATCACCAGCCCCGCCTGGCTGATGGAGACGCCCAACGGTGTCACCCTCTGCATCCCCACCGTCTTCGTCTCGTGGACCGGCGAGGCCCTCGACAAAAAAACCCCCCTGCTGCGCTCGATCGCAGCCGTAAACAAACAGGCCCACAAGCTGCTCAGCCTGCTGGGGGAAACCACCATTGCCCCGGTCAACTCCAGCTGCGGCGCCGAGCAGGAGTACTTCCTGATCGACAGCGCCTACGTGCCCCTGCGGCCAGACCTGCTGCTGGCCGGCCGCACCCTGTTCGGTCGCCCCTCCGCCAAGGGCCAACAGTTTGACGACCACTACTTCGGCGCCATCCCGGAGCGGGTGCAGGTGTTCATGCAGGAGGTGGAGCGGCAGATGTACCGCCTGGGGATTCCGGCCAAAACCCGCCACAACGAGGTGGCCCCATCCCAGTTTGAGATTGCGCCTTTCTTCGAGGCCGCCAACGTGGCCACCGACCACCAGCAGCTCACCATGACCCTGCTGCGCAGCACGGCTAAGAAACATGGTCTGGCCTGCCTGCTGCACGAGAAGCCCTTCGCCGGCATCAACGGCTCTGGCAAGCACGTCAACTGGTCGATCGGCAACGCCACCCAGGGGAACCTGCTCGATCCGGGCAAGACTCCCCATAAAAACCTGCAGTTTCTGATGTTCTGCGGAGCGGTGATCCGCGGCGTGCACATGTACGGCCCCCTGCTGAGGGCCGTGATCGCCACCGCCAGCAACGACCATCGCCTCGGCGCCAACGAAGCGCCCCCGGCAATCATCTCGGTGTATCTGGGCAGCCAGCTGGAGGATGTGTTCAACCAGATCCGCGAGGGCCGGCTCTCCGGCTCGGCCCTCGGCGGCGTGATGGACTTCGGCGTGGACACCCTGCCGGAATTCGACAAGGACGCCGGCGATCGCAACCGCACCTCGCCCTTCGCCTTCACGGGCAACCGCTTCGAGTTTCGCGCCGTCGGCTCCAACCAATCGGTGGCTGGCCCGCTTGTGGCCCTAAACACCATCCTGGCCGATTCCCTCGACTGGATCTCCAGCGAGCTGGAGGCCAAGCTGGCCAGTGGCTACGGCCTGGAAGAAGGGTCTCTGGCCGTGCTCAAGACCCTGATCGAACAGCATGGCGCCGTCGTGTTTGGCGGCAACGGCTATTCCGAGGAGTGGCACCGCATGGCAGTGGAGGAGCGGGGCCTGGAAAACCTGCGCACCACCGCCGATGCCCTACCGGTGTTGGAGCGCCAATCAATCCGCGAGCTGTTCGAGCGCACCGGCGTGCTCTCGGCCGTGGAGCTGCAGAGCCGCTTTGAGGTTTACGCCGAGCAGTACATCCTGGCGATCGATGTGGAAGCCAAGCTGGCCGTCCAGATCGCCCGCACCCAGGTGTACCCAGCGGCGATCCGCTACCTCGGCGAACTAGCTGAAGCCCTGCAACTGCAGAGTTCCCTAGGCATCCAGGTATCGCCGGAAACCTCCAAGGAGGTGGCTGGATTGTGCCAGTCGTTGATGGACATTAGCGGCCAGCTTCAAAGCGCCATCGACCATCCCCCCCACGGCACCGAAGCCCACATGCGCTACTCGGCCGGCACCCTGGTGCCTTTGATGGCCGACTTGCGCGTGGCGGTTGACGGCTTGGAGGCCCTGGTCGACGACAACCTCTGGCCCCTACCCACCTACCAGGAGATGCTGTTCGTGCGTTGAGCAAGGCTGCGCCCGCTCACTGCGGAAAAACGCTGATGCGGGCGCGTTCTAGGTAGCTGGGGTCGGCCATGGTGTCGACCTCAAAGCTGGTCCAGGTGGCACTGGGTTCGGGGCTGCGCTCAAGCAACGGCCATTCGATACGCCGGCGCTGATAGGTGAGGCCCACACAAGTAAGCGCCTGGTCATCGGCCATCAGCGACCAGAGCACGTGCACCTCGCCGCGGTCATAGGCGATCGGAAGCTCCTGCCCGCCCTGCTCTGGCAACCATCCCGGAGCGAGGGTCAGGCCAGTCTGATTTTCCCAACACAGGTAGGAGCCGTTATCGGTGGGATAAAACCAGCAGGTTTCATTGGCTGCCTCAGCCAGGGGGAAGCGATCCAGCAGCTCCACCTGCTGCACTTGCAGCCAGGAGCCGTCGGCGGGGCCCCTAACGGCGTAGACGCCGATCCACAGGGAGGGCACGTCAAACTGCGTCACCACGGCATCGCAGATCAGGGAACGCCGCTCTGCCGCTGAGCCGAGGGGATCCGCACCGGCGATGGTGGCGCAGCCACTAGCTACCAACTCATCGAGGCTGCCCTGCCATTGATCTGGCATCCGAAACAGCCTCAGACCCCGGCCGCGATCAGGACCCTGGTGGCCTTGGGCCGCAACCAGAGCCTGCCAATCAACGCCCTCTTCGGGCAACTCCTGGCCCCTGGTCAACAGAAAGGCTAGGGAGTGGAGCATGGGTGCCTGCACAGGTCAGGGGCGCAGTAAAAGCGGACCCTAGAAGCCCTGACTGTTTAAGGCGGTGTTCTTGGCTGCCGGTCAGAGCACCAACTCCACGATCACAAAGCCCACAAGGGCCGCCAGAGCCAGCAGGGATGGCACACGCATAGACTTCCTTCTCGTTCAATTCTTAAGCAAATCTTAGGAGCGCTGGCTGGTCCTGGGTTGGGATCGGGGAGGTCTTCACATCTCTTGCTCCTGAGAGACTGGGATCATCAGCAATCCCGCACCTCCGCCGATGCCAAGCAGCGAGGGCAGCCACCGCGCAGCTTTCAGCCTGATGCTGCTGCTCTTAGTGGCCATCGGCCTACACGTTTACGCCCTACGGGTAAAGGAGGTAAAACCGAGTCGCCAGCTGCCTAGAACCAGCCTTAGCCCCGATGGCCAGGGGCGCGTGGCCGGGTCCCAATCCAGCCGAATTCAGCGATTGATTGAAGACTGAAAGCCAGCCTCAGCGCTCGAAGGCAAGGCCCACCAAAGAACGATTGGCACCCTTGACTTGCCAGCAGCCCTTAACCGGCCTGTAGCCACAGCCACGGCCATGGGCCTGGGTGATAAGTACGCCATGGCCGCCGGGACACAAATCAAGCCGTGGATCAACCCATACCGCCACGCCACCAGCACTGAAGTTGGCGATTTTCACAGGAATTACAGGCAACACCCTGCCCTCCCACCGCAACCAGCCCTCCATGGGTTGCTCCACTGGCCAACGCTGACCGTCGCGGAGGTTGATGAACCCAGCCAGAGGCCTATTTCGCAGGCGAAATCTGGTCACCGATCTCATAAAACCCCCACTACGCAGGCCAAAGAAGACCGATCGCGACAAGCGCGTCTCACCTGTTCTTAAACCTAGACCCATCTGACACTGGGTGGGCCGAGCTCCCGGCAGCCTTGTCATAAGACGCTCCAGAAGTGCAAGCCAGAAGTGCAAGCCATAAAGGTCTCGCCCCTAGCCAGCAATGAGCGTCGCCTAGGCCACCACGGGGCTAGCCGGCCATGGAGGAAAGTGGCTATCTCGCGGCAGAGCGAATGCCCCAGACCATGCAAGCCAATTTGACCGGTCTGGTGGCGACCCGATCGCCGCGGGCCGCTGCCGCGCCGGCGGAAGAGACAAGCCAGTCCCAGCGGGGATTCGGTGGATCGGGCCAGAGCAAGTCACGACGCAAAGGTGGCAAAAAGCGCAGCCCTGCGCTGAGCAAAGCCGACTGGGGCCCTCTGGGTAAGCTTTTAGATATTTATGATTTGGTTGGTGTTGTGATATTTTTT
>NZ_JAGQDB010000029.1:0-26450 GCF_024346495.1 Cyanobium sp. A1C-AMD
TTGAGGGAGCGGAATACAAAAGGCTGGGCCGGCTCCTCCTTAGACACCTGGGTGCCGCATCCAACCAGCAGCACGGGCAGACTTACTAGGGCACCCAGGCTCAGGGCCAGCAGGCGGCACCACTGCAGCCGGGCAGTCGTGGTCACAGCAGTCTTGGTCACAGAGGTGACTCGAGCTCAAGTCGCAACATCACCGGCTGCGGCTCAATCAGGGCGAGTCCGGGCTCCAGCAGACCCCATCGCTGGGCGAGCAGCCAAGGAGAAGCATGGCTGCCAGGGGCGCAGGCAGGAGCCAGCGGACCGCTAGCAAATGGTTCCTGACCGAGCTGGAGCAGCATCCGATCAGAAAGCTCAGGCAGGAGCGGGGCCAACAGCACTGCCACCCAGCGGGTGGCCTCAAGCACGGCATAAAGATCCGCTGCCACCAAACTCTCCTGACCCTCCAACTTCATTTGCTTCCAAGGGGCCTGGTCGTTGAGGTAGCCATTTGCAGCGATTGCTAGTTGCAGCGCCGCTTCAGCGGCGCGACGGAAGTCCAGGTCGGTTAGGGCCGTATTGACACTGTTGCCGGCCGCGAGGGCAGCAACAGCCAGGGGGTGATCGGCCTGGGCTGCGGCACCGGATGGAGGCACGGCATCTGCAAACCAGCGACGTGCCATCGAAGAGGTGCGATTCAGCAGGTTGCCGATCGTATTTGCCAAATCGTTGTTGACCAGATCAGTGAAGCGCTGCTGCTGGAAATCACCGTCCTCGCCGAAAGGAATGTCGCGCAGCAAGTACCAGCGCACCGCATCGCGGCCACAACGCTCCAGCAGCACATCAGGATTAAGCACATTGCCAAGGGACTTGCCCATCTTCTGGCCTTCGCGGGTCAAGAAGCCGTGGCCAAATACGCGCTCTGGCAGCGGCAACCCTGCGGACAGCAACATCGCTGGCCAATAAACCGCGTGGAAGCGCAGGATGTCCTTGCCAATCACATGTAGCTGGGCGGGCCAGCCACGCTCCAGCACCTGCTCCAGCACAACTGGCTCCGCCGGGTCCAGCAGGGCCGTTAGATAGCCGAGCAGGGCGTCAAACCACACATAAAAGGTATGGCCTTCATGGCCGGGGACCGGAATGCCCCATGGCAGGTCGATCCGGGAGATTGAAAAATCGCGCAGCCCCTGGGCCACAAAGTTTTCCACCTCCTTCTGCCTGCTGGCGGGGGCAATGAAGCCCGGCTGGCGGATCAAGGCCTCGATCTGTGCCTGATAGCGGGAAAGGCGGAAAAACAAATTGACCTCATCGCGCCATTCCAGGGGCTTGCGATGGATGGGGCATTCGGGATCGTCACTGCCCGGTGCGTCATCTTTGAATTCCTCACAAGCAACGCAATACCAGCCCTGCTGACGCCCCTCCACTACGTCGCCGTTGGCCTCCACGCGGGCAAAAAATTGAGCCACCAATTGGCGGTGGCGTGGGTCGGTGGTGCGGATGAAGCGGTCGTTGCTGATTTGCCAACGGTTCCAAAGATCGCGATATCCCTCGCTGATTAGATCGCAATGGGCTTGCGGACTGAGTCCAGCCGCTTCGGCCGTGCGCTGGATCTTCTGGCCGTGTTCATCGCAACCGGTGATGAACATCACCGACTCCCCCCTCAGCCGCTGGTGGCGTGCCACCGCATCGCAGGCAAGCGTTGTGTAGGCACTGCCGAGATGGGCGCGGTCGTTGACGTAATAGAGGGGGGTGGTGAGCGTGTAAGTCATCCTTTTAATCCTACGGAGCGGCGACGGACAGAAAGGCTGACCACGAGCACGCCTGCTCAGATCATCTCCTGCGAGTCTTGTGTCAGCCGTGTCCGCCAGCCATGACCCTGCCTTCAGAAGCAGTGGATGTATTGGTATGGGGGGGCGGCACCGGTGGCGTGGCCGCAGCAATCCAGGCGGCCCGCGGCGGTGCCAGCACCCTGTTGCTCACCCCTGGAAAATGGCTTGGGGGCATGGTGAGCGCCGCCGGCGTTTGCTGCCCCGATGGCAATGAGCTCACCCCTTGGCAGACAGGTCTCTGGGGAGCCTTTCTGCGCGCCCTTGAGCAGGCCGAGCCCGAGGGACTGGATCAAAACTGGGTGAGTTGCTTTGGTTATCGGCCCGCCACCGCAGAAGCGATCCTGCAAGGCTGGGTAAGCGAACTGGCCAATCTGGAGTGGTGGCCAAGCTGCAGGCTGCTGGCGGTGCGGCGTCAGGGGGCCCGCATCACAGCAGTACAGCTGGAGCACAAGGGTGAAACGCAATGGCTGGACTGCAAAGTTGTCATCGATGGCAGCGACCGCGGCGACCTGCTGCCCCTAGCGGAGGTTCCATTTCGACTCGGCTGGGAAGCCCAGGAGCAATGGGGCGAACCCAGTGCCCCCAGCCTGCAACGGCTGCAAACGGAAGCTTTTTTTAAGCAACAACCTGTGCAATCGCCCACCTGGGTGGTGATGGGCCAGCTCCAGAGCGAAGTGTTGACGCCAGCTCCAGCCCAACCGCCCTTGGCTGCGCCATTTGAACGAGCCAGCGAGGCCTTCGGTTTAGAGCGCACGATCAACTACGGGCGCCTGCCTGGGGGCCTGGTGATGCTCAACTGGCCGCTGCACGGCAATGACTGGCACCAGGGGCTGGAACGCGCCTTCAGCGCTGATCCAGCTGAGCAAGCTGGGTTAGCTGCCGAAATGCAGTCCTACAGCCTGCAGTTTGCAAGAGCCCTTGAGCAGGCAAGTGGGGGCTGGCTTCAACTGGGCCATGCCTTTCCTGCTGAAGCCGGCAGTCCTGCCCCCTGGCTAGCTGCCATGCCCTACTGGCGAGAGGGGCGAAGAATGCTGGGCCGCTCGCAGGTGCTGGAGCAGCACCTGCTCCCCCTAGGCAGCGCTGAATCCCAAGGGCCACTGCCGCTCAATGCCAGTGGCGAACTGGAGTCGATAGCGGTGGGAAACTACGCCAACGACCACCACTACCCAGGGCCTGACTGGCCACTGGCACCTAAAAGCATTCGCTGGGGAGGGCGCTGGAGCGGCACTCCCTTTTGCATTCCCTACGGCGCGCTGCTGAGCGCTGAGATCGACAACCTGCTGGCAGCTGACAAGGCCTTCAGCAGCAGCCACATGGCCAATGGGGCCACCCGTTTGCAGCCCCTAATTCTGAACATCGGCCAGGCGGCCGGGGCGGCAGCGGCCCTGGCGGTACAGCGGGGCATCCCCCCCGCTGAGCTTGCGCCCCTGGACGTTCAGCAGTGCCTGCTCCACGATCACCGTGCTCCAGCGGCGGTAGTGCCGCTCTGGGACACCCCCTGGCATGCCAGCGACTGGTTAGCCCGACAACTGCAGCTGCTGGCCAATCCCGATCTCCTGCAGGCCAATGGCCAAATTGAGCGCCCATTCCAAAAACCCCTAAGTCCGAGCCAGGGCCGTCCAGAACCCAGGGAGTCTCTGTGGGATGGAAGGGTGCTGCCGAACGGCCAGGGCGGCTACACCTTTGTGAGCGACAGCGATCTCAGCCGTGATAACGCCAAACGGGAGTGGCCTCTCATCACCCTGGAGCCAGGTCTGAACCGCTGGCTGCAGAACCTTGATAGACCGACCCAGGCCAGGTTGATTGGCTGTGCCAATCCTTGGGGGCCGTGGTTGCGGGCCTCGCGACTGGCCGCGAATTAGCCCGTGGCCTGCAGTCGCAGTTGGTCGCGGAGGGGGTCTACCGCCTGAACTCGCAGTTGCAGCAGATCGCCTGGGTCCGAGCCAGCTGGGCACTCGGCCGCCAGATCCATGGCCAGGGCATCAACGTGCACCAGCCCCAGCCTGTCCTGGGGGCGCAGCCAGCGCAGGAAACAGGCCTGCCAATGCTGACTCCCATGCGCCGCAAACCACACCTGCTGCCAGTGACGCTGGTCTTCCCTGCTGATCTGTATCCCCTGCCTGAGCGGACCGTCTAAGTCGGAAAGCAGGGCGGCTAGATCGGTGGCAACCATGGGCTGGCTTCCCTGTTGAAGTGCCAGCAGTTGCCGTTGCGCCACTAGATCGGCGTAGCGGCGAATCGGCGAGGTGACTTGGACATAGGCCGGCAAGCCCAGGCTGAAATGGGGGCTTGGCTCCGTGCCGGTATGACCGCGGCTTAGGCACCGCTTGATGGCGCAATGGCGCACCGGGCCAGCCGGCAGGGCTGCCAGCTCGGCCTCCGGCGGCAAAGTTGCTGTTAGTTGGCTGCGATAGGGCAGAGCTAAAGCTTGTTCTTGGCCAAGACCAGCTACTACCGCGCCCGCCAGAATCATCGCTTCGGCCACCATCAATCGGGCGGGGCTGGGTTCGGTGATCTCAAGCTGGGGAGCGTCTCCCTGGGCCGCGTCTTCCTGGGCCCGAATCCGACCCTCCGGCTGATCCAGCAGCAGGGCACCCTGGCGCACACGCCACTGGCGGCGGCGCAGCAGCAGGCCGTGCAGGTCGGCAAGGTCGCGCTCCTGTGGCGGGGCTAGATCGATCAGGTCGTCGGCATCGCCATAGCTGAGCCGGTAGGTGGGCTTAACCCAGCTGCGCTGCAATCCCGAAGCCTTAACAGCCCCATCGCCGTCGAGTTCAACCCAGATGCTCCAGGCGGCACTGCGATGGCCGGCCCGCAGGCTCATCGGTCCGGTGGCAAGCGACTCCGGGAACATCGGCAAAATTCCAGATGCCAGATAAAGACTGCTGCCCCGCCGTCGTGCTTCTAAGTCGAGGGGCGAATCCAGCGCAATCAAGCGACCTGGATCCGCCACGTGGATCCAAATCTTGACCTGGCCAGCTGGGGTTGTTTCCAACGCCAAGCCGTCGTCAATGTCGCAGGTATCAGCGTCATCAATGGTGATGCTGCGCTGGCCGCTGAGGTCCAGACGCTCGGCATCACCCGGGAGTTCAGTTTCAGCGCTAACTAGTAGGTGTTCGGCATCAGCCAGTAGATCAGCAGAAAAGCCTTGCTCCCAGACCGTGGCTCGGAGGGACGGCAAATTGTGGGCTTGCCACTGGCCCAGATCATCCAGCAGGTGGCGAATTGAACCCGTATCGGCCGTAACTTTGGCGGCCTGCAAAGCCTGGCGCAGGGGAAGGGGTAGGGGAGTTGTGCACTCACCTCCAGCCCAATCAATCAATAGCTCAAGCTGCTGGCGCTGCTCTGCGCTGAGCAGTTGCAGATCAAGCGGCTGACGATCACGCAGCTGCTGCTGCCAGCGCATTTCAGCTTGCTCCTGGAGCACCCGCAATCGGCGTTCTCGCCGCAGCCGGCGAAGATCCGTCAGGGGCCTGGCCTCAACAAGGTTTTGACGCAGACGGAACAGGGTCTGGGGACCAAGGCACCAGCGCCAGCAAGATGCAATAGCTAGGCCATCCCGTCGCGAAGAAACCAGATCAACCCAGTCGCTCAGCTGCAATCCCTGAGGTTCAGCCTGCATCAGGATCCATGCTGCCGCGAAATCGCTTCGAGAAGGCAGCACTGCCGTCAAAGCATCGTCACTAATCGACCACGGAGCTTGGCTAAGACGCTGGGGTGGGTCGCACTCACCGGAAAACGCAGTGAGAAGCAACAGTTGCCGCAGCGGCTGGATCTGCTTTCTGGCGCTGGTACCAATTGCTAAAGAGGCCTTGTTTGAGGCCAAAGCCAAAACAACAGCAAGCTGGGGACCGCGCTCATCGCCCAGTCCCACCAGATCGCCAGGATGGAAGGTTGAAGCCGCCAGGGGAGAGCCCTCAGCCTTCGGGATTCACAAAAGGCAGCAAGGCCACAATTCGGGCACGCTTAACAGAGTTGGTCAGGTCACGCTGCTGTTTGGCTGTCAGGCCAGTGAGCCGGCGGGGCAGGATCTTGCCGCGCTCGGTGATGAACTTCTTGAGCAGATCGACGTCTTTATAGTCAATCGGATCGCCAGGCTTGATTGGCGACAGGCGCTTTTTGAAAAAAGAGCTAGACATGGATTACGAAGGCGAGTAGTGAATGAAGCTGGATCTGACCAGTACCTGACGGGGCTGGGGCAAATCAAGTTGAAACTGATGATTGAGCTCCAAAGCTGGCGCCCAAGCCCGAATCACTTGATTTCCTTGTGAACCGTCATGGAGTTGCAGTGGGTACAGAACTTCTTCAGCTCAAGCCGTTCGGTGGTGTTACGGCGGTTCTTCTCAGTGGTGTAACGGGACACACCTGGAGAACGCTTTGCGGGGTTGGACCGGCATTCGGTGCACTCGAGAGTGATCACGATCCGGACGCCCTTGTTTTTAGCCATGAAGGACGTTGCGCCGCTGGAGCGATGCGAAAGGACAAGTTGACACCATACCTGGCGGTAGTCCCACCCCCCGGTTGATCCCTAAGATCAACTATCAACACACCACGGGCTATGCGGGTCTCGCTCCAATGGCTGCAGGAGCTGGTGACCGGCCCCGAACAAGCCCTCGCTCCAGGGCCACTAGCCGAGCGTCTGTCTTTGGCGGGTTTTGAGGTGGACGCCATAGAAGACCTGGCCGCCCAGGCCGGCGGTGTCGTGGTGGGCTTCGTGCGTGACCGCCAGGCCCATCCCAACGCAGACAAGCTCAGCGTCTGTTTAGTAGATATCGGCGCCGCCGAAACCCTGCAGATCGTCTGCGGGGCAGCGAATGTACGGGCTGGCATCCATGTGCCTGTTGCCCTGGTGGGCGCCACTCTGCCGGCGGTGAACCTGACGATCAAACCAGCCGAACTGCGCGGTGTGGCCAGCAGCGGCATGATCTGCTCCCTTGCCGAGCTTGGCCAGGCGGCAGAGGGGGAAGGAATCGCCATTCTTGATGAGCTGCTGGAGCAGGTTCCCCCCCTGGGCGCAGCAGTGGGACCAAGCCTGGGGCTGGATGACCAGGTTTTGGAGTTGGCGATAACCGCCAACCGACCTGATGGCCTCTCAATGCAAGGCATAGCCAGGGAGGTGGCGGCCCTGGTGGGCGGCCAGACCCAGATAAAGGCCCCTGAAATTGCCGCAACAAGCCAGCCGCTGCCTCTTTCCGCCAGCGACCGGGTCGCAGTTGAGGCTGGGGGGCTATTCAGCATCACGGCCCTCGATGGGCTGAAGGTCGCCCCATCGCCCCTCTGGCTGCAGCAGCGCCTGCAAAAGGCCGGCATTCGCCCGATCAACAACATTGTTGATATCACCAACTTGGTGATGCTGGAGACGGGACAACCCCTGCACGCCTTCGACAGCAATCGCCTAGCTGTAATCGCTCGAGACAGCGAGCCCCAGCTGGCCAGCCTGGGGCTACGCCAGGCCCTTGATGGTGAGGAATTCACCAGCCTGGACTCCACGGAGCACAAACTCAGCCCCGAAGCCCTGGTGGTTACTTACAGCAATCGCCCCATCGCCCTGGCTGGCGTGATGGGTGGTGCGGATGAAGCCGTTAATGAAGCCACCACCTCAATCTGGCTTGAGGCTGCTGTGTTTGCTCCCCAGGCGGTGCGCCGCTCCGCCCGCAGCGTTGGCCTACGCACTGAAGCAAGCAGCCGTTTTGAGAAGGGGTTGCCAAGGGAGGCCACCCTCGCTGCTGCAGATCGGGCCGTGGCCCTGCTTAAGCAACATTGCGCTGCCAAGGTTTCGGGCCGCTGGCTACATCAACGAGCCGAGCAGCCAATCGAGCCATTGCAGCTGAGGCGTGACGCCCTGCACAATCTGCTCGGACCTGTCCAAGACGGCGAAGACTATTCAGACCTCAGTGACGACAGGATCGTCCAGACCTTGACGGCCCTTGGTTGCCAGCTGGCAGAAGAGATAGATGGTGAGGGTTGGCTCGTCACCGTGCCCCCCTCACGGTTGATGGATCTGCAACGGGAGGTTGACCTAATCGAGGAGGTGGCCCGCCTGGTTGGTTACGACCACTTCGCCTGCCACCTACCCGACCCACTGGAGCCTGGGGGACTTACTCCAGCCCAGCAGGCGGAGCGCCGCCTGCGCCGCCAACTGTGCGCTGCCGGGCTGCAGGAGGCCTGCAGCTTTTCCCTGGTGCCGGCAGCAGCTGGGCGCATACCCCTGGCTAATCCCCTGCTAGCTGATTACGGCTACCTGCGCGACAACCTGCATGGCGAATTGCTCGCCGCTGCACGCCGCAACTTGCAGAGTGGGCAGCCAGGTTTCTGGGCCTTTGAGATCGGCCAGGTGTTCAGCAGCGATGTCGCCAGGTCTGCTCGCCAGCTGCTGGCTGGGGTTATCTGTGGCGAACGGCGAGGTGAGCGCTGGAGCAGCAGTGGCAAACCCCAGCCTCCCAGCTATCACCAGGCCCGCGGCCTGCTGCAGCAAGCCTTGGTAGCGCTGGCGATTCCAATCGAAGATCGCCCACTCACCCAGCACCCATTGCTACACCCGGGTCGAGCCGCCCAGCTGGTAGTGGAAGGGCGGCCCCAAGGCTGGTTTGGCCAGCTGCACCCTGAGCAGGCCGAAAAGCTAGACCTGCCGCAAACAAGCATCATCTTCGAGCTCGAACTCGATGCCTTGCTGACCGCCGCCACCCGCCGCAACCGCTGGCAGCCAGCCTTTGCCCCCTATGCCACCGTTCCCGCTTCGGAGCGAGATCTGGCCGTAGTGGTGGCAACCAGCACGCACTCAGCTGAGCTGCTCCAGGTGATTCGCAAAGCCGGCAAGCCGCTGCTGGAGCATGCAGAATTAGTAGACCGCTACGAGGGCGGTCAGCTTGCAGCAGGCCAGTGCAGTCAAGCCTTCCGGCTGCGCTACCGCGATGCCAGCCGCACCCTCACCGATGAAGAGGTGGAAGTAGCCCACTCCTCGATCCGGGCAGCCCTGGAAAAGCAGCTGGGTGCCTTGTTGCGCAGCTGATTTCCAGGCGGCAGATCCACCCCTACTCCGGCTCCGCTGCCTCGGGCTGCGGGGTTGGGACGCCAGCTCCAATACGGCTCAGAACGGTCAATGTCTCTACGTGGCTTGTTTGGGGGAAAAAGTCGATCGGCTGAACGCTCTCCAATCGATAACTGCCGCCGCCAACCAGCTGGCCCAGGTCCCGGGCCAGGGTGGCGGGGTCGCAACTGAGGTAGAGCAGGTGGGCGGGGGGGCGTTCGATGATCGCCAGCAGGGTGGCGGGCTCCAGTCCCTTGCGGGGGGGATCGAGAAACACCGCATCGCAGTGAACCAGGTGCTCAGCCAGGCACTCGGCCACGACCCCGGTCTCAAAGGTGGCTGATTCACTTAGGCCGTTTTCGCGGGCATTGGCCTTGGCCTGGTGCACGGCCTCGGGGCTTAGTTCAATGCCATGAACGTGCCAACCAGCCGCAGCCACCGGCAGGCTGTAGGTGCCAATGCCGCAGTAGGCATCAACCATTACGCCAGGCGCAGAGCCCGCAAGGGCTGCAAGCACCAGGGGCACTATTCGCTCAGCCTGTCGGGTATGAACCTGGAAAAAGGTGTCTGCTGCAATGCGCAGCTCGAGATCGCAGAAACGCTCCTGCACCCAGCTACGTCCGACCACCACGCGTGTCTCGGGTCCCATCAGGGTGTTGGTGGCTAGGGGTTGCAGGTTCAGGCACACCCCCACTAATTCGGGCCAGCGTTGCATCCATTGGGCGGCCAGGATCTCGATGCCCTCCAGGTCTGGGGTGCTGCTTACCAGGGTGATCAGCAACTCACCCGTGTAGCTGCCGATTCGCAGGGCCAAATGGCGCAGGCCACCCCCCTCGCGGCAGTCCCGATCAACCGGCCAGTCACTGGTCTCAAGATCCGACTTAAGCGGTGCGATCAAAGCGTCCAGGCGCGGATCAAGCACCGGGCAGCGATTCATATTGACAATTTTGTGGGTGCCAGGGCGATAAAAGCCAGCCCGCAACCGCCCGTCCTCGCAGCGCTCAAGCGGGATAATCGCTCTGTTGCGATAGCCGAGCCCTTCTGGCGCTGCCATTAAGGGCGCAACCTCCGTATCAAGGTGGGCAATACGCCGCAGGGCATCAACGACTTTTTGGTGCTTCCAGTGCTGCTGGGCCGAGTCGTCTAGGTGCTGCAAGCTGCAACCACCACAGTCTTCAGCAAGGATGCAAGGAGGCCTTCGACGCTCCGCTGCCGGCTCAAGCACCTGTTGCAGCTCGGCCAACCAGTGGCGACGGGCCTTGTGGGTGAGGCGTACTTTCGCCTGCTCGCCAGGCAAGGCGCCAGCTACAAACAAGACCCGATCTGCGAGACGGGCCACGCCCTGCCCGTCATGGGATAGGCCGGTAATGGCCACCGTCACGGTCATGCCGGTGGATAGATCGAGGCCATCGCTCTTGCCACCACCAGCGCCGTTGCCAAAGCTTTTAGTGCCCACGCCCGCCTACCAATCCTTCACCCTACGCCGTGCAAAGGGGCGTTACACCTTGCGGCGGGGCACGGTGATTTTGCTGACGAGTCGATACAGTGATGGACGCGTGTGGTCGCTGCGATGAGCGTCGTTCGGGATCTGATCCTTCAGGCTGATGATCAGCTGCGGTATCCCAGTGGCGGCGAGTTGCGCTCCATGGTGGAGTACCTCAGCCGGGGAGCCGAAAGGCTGGCGGTTGTTCGGGTTCTTACCGACAACGAGAAAAAAATTGTTGATGAGTCGGCCAAGCAGCTCTTCCAGCGCAACCCCGATTACGTGGCCCCCAGTGGCAATGCCTACGGCCAAAAGCAGCGGGCCCAGTGCCTGCGCGACTACAGCTGGTATCTGCGCCTGGTGACCTACGGCGTTCTCGCCGGTAGCACCGAAATGATTCAACAGATTGGCCTGGTTGGTGCCCGTGAGATGTACAACAGCCTCGGCGTACCGATGCCAGGCATGGTGGATGCAATGCGCACTATGAAGGAGGCCTCGCTAGCCCTGTTGAGCACAGACCAGGCTGCCCTTGCGGGCCCTTACTTCGACTTTCTGATCCAGGGCATGCAAACCAGCACCTGATCCAGACCAGACCAACCCAACCAGCACCAAGACCCGGAGGAGCGCTTGTCTCGTCCGGGTCTTTTTGTTGGACTATTAATGCGTCCTGGTTGGGACGCAAGGGAATCATAGGTTGCTCGCACAGATTGGGCGGCAGGCCGAATCTCACGTTTTGATAACTGCCGGAGGGACCGTGCGCCTTGCCCAGCTCCCTTACCGAAAGTCTCACCCGAGACGCAGGCATGGTCCATATATAAATCCAAGATGAGATAGCTGATCATCCTATTGGCAAGCTGCTCGGCCAGCTGCTCGACCCCCTCTCGGGCCAGCAAGTTCCGAAGCTTCAGCAAGCCTCTTGCATGGCCCGAAAAACTTGCGTACCTGTGTATGACACAGTGACGCAAGACTTCCAAGTGAGTTGCTGCAACGACTTTGAAGCGAGATGGATGATCTGGACCAGACCAGATCAGATGGCTGGACAAGCTGTTCAGGCCGTCTTCCGGCCACAACAACAAGCAATCAATGAAACGACTTCGAAGCGTTGCCGCCCGAGGGAACCCATAAGGCCTAAGGAGATGCAGGCAGAAATACGGAAAATTTGGAAAAAAAAGGAACTAGGCGCCATCAACTAGGGGGCAAAGCTCACTTGCTTATGCCTCAGCTATCTCATTCAAGACTGATTAGTAGTCTCATTACAAGACCAGGCTACTGAGGCCAAGAATACGTAATCCGTTTCTCCCCAGGTAAGACCCATAACAAGACTAATAATGAATCCTAAATGAGAAAAGAAAAACAGTTATCCATCTAACACCTGGGCAATCAAACGGTTGTGGCTTGCAATGATGATGCGCCCAAGGAAGATGCAGGTCGCTTGTCTCGTCCAAGAATTAATACAAGACCAAATAAGCGTCTCAGATGAGATGCAGTATACGAGTCTATTCGTTGCGGTAGAGCTCTTTCAGTAGCTGGTAGGCCTCGTTTAGCCGCCGCATGGTTTCTTCCGTGCCGCCAGAGTCGGGGTGATGGCTCATCGCCAACTCGCGGTAAGCCTCCCGTATCTGTCGCAGGGTGAGACGCTGACCCGGCGCCGTTGGCAGTTGCAGCAGCTTTAAGGCTCCATGCAGGGTCATGGTGTGTTCCAGGGTCTGGAACGAGGTGCCCTTACGTCGCTTGCGGAAACGATGAACAAAGCGCCTGATCAGCGTTGGTAAGCGGAGCTCCAAGGTTGACGTGCTGAAGGGATCCTCCAGCAAACCTGCCATCACCATGACTCGCTCAAAAGTTGCGGGCTCCCTGCCCCAGCTGGGAGCCGTATTGGCCACCACATCGCAGGCAAGCGACCAAGTAAAAGGGCGGCCCTCACTTTGATCACTCTGGCCCCAAATGTCCTGGGCCAACCACACCATTGCGGCTTCAAGTACCGCCTCATTGGCAACCTTGCCGTAGAGCTCAAGCCAGTGGTCACGGGCTCTGGCCAGGGAGCGTTCGAGCACATCACCTCCTACATGGGGGAGGGGTTCTTGCGCCAGATCCATGGGTTGGCGTAAGGGCTGCAGACTGCGCTTGAGCTGGTCAGATTGGCGCCTCACAAAGCCAGGTAGGTCAATGCCGCTCTGACGAGGACGCACTTCCGCTGCCATCGACGCATCAACATCGAAGTCGAAGGCAAATTCACGATCAGCTGATTCCCGATCTAGGCATAGGTCTCCCCCGGAGCCCCGGGTCATCAACACCAAAGCCCCCTGTTCGTTGAAGGTTGATTCCAGGCTGGTTTGTTCGCTAACAAAACCATCAGGCTGGTTATTGCCGGTGTCGGCCAGAACAGAGGTCTCAGCTTCCTCAGTATTTGGGAAGATCTCTTGTAGCAGACGCTCCAAAATATCTCCGCGACTGCGGATGCCCCACTCCGCCCTCAGCGCATCAATTTTGTCAAGCAAATCGACGGGCAGCTCCAGACTGAAGCGGCGACGATTGGGGTCCGCCGGCTTAGCCATGCCTAACGGCCAATAAGGTCGCGCATCATTTCCTGCTGGGCTTCCAGAGCCTGCTGGTAGCGATCAACCAAGCTTTTATTCCCAGGGGTTGAAGTTTGGTTGGGGGAATAACGCGGCTGATAAATTGGCGGTGGTGGTGGTGGTGGATTTGCTCTAAGGGGCGGCAGGCTGGGGAAGCGTGGCTGCAGCACCAACGGGGTCATTAATTCTGATCCCTCCTGACCCTGACGATCTTGATCCGGAATCGCAGGCAGGGACTGGGGGGGCGTCATCGCCGCGGGGGAGGCTGTGTTGCGAGCCAACTCAAGCAAACGCTGTCGCTCCTGCACCATGGCGACCTGAGTGGCTGGCACGATGCTGAGTAGGTGACCAGGGGTGGCATCGGCCGGATAAACCAAGCTGATTCGAACTGGGTTGGATACACCTCCCCGAAGATTCAAAGAGGTGAGAGGCAAGCTTTGGCCAGAGCGCATGCCTACGTGCATTTCTTGAAGCCCTTCCTCCGTGCGTACTTGCAATGATCCCCTGAAGGCGGTGAAAGGTTTACCAGTGCCTGAGGCGGTGGGATGGCTGAGAACCAGCTCATAGGGGCCAGCCCCCTTGAGATTTAGATCGACATCAAATCGAACGCCGTAGGTGCCAACATTGTCTAGGGATGAATCCACCATGCGGCTGACGAGTGGATTCACCTGCACCTCGCGGGTGCCGAAATTATGGCGGTTAGTGCTCGTTAGCGGAAAATGTAATGGACCTTGCTGAGCGAGATTATGGTTCAGGGTGGCTTGGTAGGAATCACCTATGGCAACACCTCCAACACGGGAGAAAATTCGTCGGCCATTGATGTCAGCGATGCGGTTCAGGTAGACCCTGCCCGGAGCAAGCCGTCCCCGATCCAAAATAGCGATTAGATCCCAGTCGCTATTGGGTTCTTTCCCAGCAACAACAGCCATCTGAAAAGGTCCATCACTATTACCTTTCAACAAGGCGTTAGCAATGCCAAGCGCAGGCAGCTGGGTCTGAAATAGGACAATGCGGCTGCGGGCAGGAATAGTAATTTCCTGATCAAGTTTTGGATCTAGACGACCGCGTAGAACCTGCACAGCGGTTGCATCTCCAGGACCGGTATTCCAAGGGCGAGGCCCGAGAGGTCTTACTCCCATCTTGTAATTGACAAGATAGGGCGCCTCAAAGCTGTTGCGTACTGCACCGGTTTCAAAGCGGATGTGCACTGCCCGCATTCCGGGATTGATCAGAATCAGCCCTAAAGTGAGTTCTGGACGCCTACCAGAGCGGGATAGCTGGTGGCGGTTGGGGGGAAAATACTTGTGGTGCATGTGCACCCCAAAATCACCGTTGAAGGTGAATTCGGCGTTGCGCAAGGGCTGGCCAGTCTCTTCGGCGTAGGCATACCCAGGCGCTGTGCTGATCAGGATGCCGGGGCCTTCAACCTCCTCCGGCTGGTTCGAGTGCAGAACCGGCACCTTGTTGAAGGTGCCATTTAGGGGACGGGCCTGTTGTCCCGCCATCAGAGCCACGTAAGCGGCCGCTGGCAGCGCCTGCAACAGGCCGAGGGGAGCCCCCAGGGCAGCTGCTATCAGCAGTTTGATCGGCCGCAACGGAAATCTGGTAATCAGGGTGTTGGGTTTGAGTGCAATGGCCCCTATTCCAAAAGGGTATGACGGGAAGTTGGTTGCAAACCCAGATTGAGAGCTCGTACAGGGGCTGGGAATGGAACTGACCGAAGGGTGTTTCGGGGCCATCGCTGGGGGAGAAACACAACACTCGGCAAGCCCGTCAGGCTCGCTAGAACCTTTAGGAACTTTCCCACTTTCTCATGCTTCCCCTCCTGGGCTGCTGTGGCAGCGTTGATGACGGTGGTGCTGGTAGCTGGAGGCGTCATCAAGAGCGCAAGCTGCGCATGCTGCAGTTCTGGCGGGACGGGGTGGAACGCCAGCTGGCAGCCGTGAATGCCTCGATCAGCACGCTGGAGCGACAGATGGAGCGGGATGCGGCCTCGGCTGGCAGCTGAGGCTTGAGAACGCGTCTGCATTGAGCAGGGCGGCACGCATCTGTGCCAGGCCCTGCTTGAGCCTCCGCTGCACTGTCATCGGACTCACCTGAAGCAGGGCTGCCGTGCGCCGGTAGCTCCAGCCCGAGAGCACTACTTTCTGGATCACACGACGTAACCCGGGCTCAAGGCAAGCAAGTTGCTGACGCACTTCAGCTCCCTGATACTCCCAGTCATCCGCGCCGGTGAATCCAGATTCCGAGGGTCTGCCGCTCCAACCGTCGTGAAGTCTGGTTTCCTCATAGCCAGTCTCCAGATCCACAGGCCTGGCTAGGGCTTGACCACGTAGTAGTTCTTGCCATTGCTCAAGGCTGAGCTGCAGAGCTAGTCGCAGATCTTCGGCGCTGGGCTCCTGCCCATGGCCACTGCTCCAGCTGGCCTTCAGTTGACGCAGCTTGTCGTGCAGCTCCATCTGCCGGCGCGGTAACCGCACGGCCGATGCCGAATCGCGCAGGTAGTGCAGGATGGCGCCCCGGATGTGGGGTCTGGCAAAGGCCTCGAAAGGAGTTGCTGTTTGTGGTTGATAGAGCTCGGCGGCTCGTAGGAGGCCCATCAGACCCACCTGTACCAGGTCGTCGAGGGGCTCCGGACAGCGGCGGCAGTAGTGAACAGCAATTGGGGTAACCAGACCGCAGTACTGGTTCACCCGCTGGTTGCGTTTTTGCAGGGCACGGCGGCAGATAGATTTGGTTTTGATCGATTGGGTCATGGGCTGAAGTTGGGTTGGCAGGGTTTTCGTTCCCTTCCTTTCCAACCAGCCGCGACGGGGCCCTATTGCGCAACCGAAAAATTACGGAACGTTGATCACATGTCCTTGTCGGGGGCAGCGGCAACCGCCTGCAGTAAGGACCAAGGCCCCTCTCGCTCCAGCAACTCGAGATCGGACCTTTCCGTGGCCAGCAGATAGCCAGCAAAGGCAAGGGCATTGAGGCTGAAGCCAGCGCAATGTTCCTGGGTGCGCCGCACGGTGAGCAGCCAGTTGTCGTCAAAGAGCAGGTTGTATGGGTGCCTGGGCTGGGCGTCCTGGTGGGGATAGCCCAGGCCCAGTTGCTCGGCATGCTCCAGGTAAAGGGCAGCTAGATCCCTACCCCCGTGGGCATCTGTGCGGCGACTCAGCCGATAGGCCCAGGGCCAGGGGCGCTCGCCCCTATCCAGCTGGACTTGAATTGCCGCAGACAGGGGTGTGCTGGCTTCTCCAGCGCGGCGGGGCAGCAGTTGCAGATGCCGGTGGGGCTGGCTGGCGCCAGAGGCGGCACAACTATTGAAGAACCACAGCCCACCGGTGTCACTGGCCAGGAGCGAAACCCCGCGCCAGTCGTCAGCAGAAAGCCAGCCGGATTGCGGCTGCCAGGAGTCCGTGATCAGGAGCAGATGGCCCGCCTGCACTGGATATTTGTTGAGCAGCACCACATGGCCGCTGCTGAGCCGTTCCACTTCCAGAGCTTGCTCCCAGGGCAAAAAAGGATTCGGCTTGGGGCCACCACGGCGTAGGTGTTTGGGGGTGGTGCTCAGCAAACGCCGCAACACAAATGGCTGGTGCTGTGGGGCCGCCAGGACCTCGGTAGCCAGGGGAACCAAGGAGCCGCTGGCCTGCGCCTGGCTGGATAACTGCAGCGCCAGCTGCCAGATGCGCTCAGCTCGCACCAGCCTTGAGGCGGGCCAGAGACGCTCCCTGGTAATAGTGACCAAGAATCTGGTTGTAGCGATAGCCCTGCATAGCCAGATCCTGGGCGCCGTGCTGGCTCATGCTTGCGCCGAGATGGCCATGGGCTTCCAGGGATATCTGGCGGTTGGCGGCATAAAGACTTTCCACGATGGCGCCCTGATAGCTGAGGATCATGCCGGCGGTGCTGGATGCAGCTTGGCGGGTGCGTTCGTTGCTGCTGGAGAGGCCCTTGTAGGCCTGCCAGCGGGTTGTGTCACCAAGATGCCAGTGACGGTTGGCTGGGCGAGCCATGTGGGCGAGGGCATAGGAGCGGGCGGCTACGGCCTGGGCCCGCAGAGCCTCTAACGACCAGCTGCTAGGCATCTCAGCTCCAACCACGGCACCGATGTAGGTCTCCAGACCAACGTGATTGACCACCCTGAGCCCGCCACTCTCAGGAATCAGACGCAGGCGCCCTCCATAGGGGCGGCCGTTGACCAGTACGGAGGTCCCACTGGTCTGCAGCCAGGCTTCTGGGCCCTGGAGCCAGAGTTCATTGAGGTTCACCGAACTGCCAGCGCCGCCCTGTTGGAGCAGCTGGCCGTCTCGGCTGACAACCTGCCAGGCTCCGCTGGCGGAGAGATCGGGGTTGGCGCCCGCGCCGAGCAGGGCGACGCGGATTTCCAGATCGACTCCCGGACCCGCTTCGGGCTCTGCCAGGCCGAGGCGGGAAGTGGAAGTGGAAGTGGAAGTGGCAGTGGCAGTGGCAGTGGCTGGAGGGGTGGCCCGGCGCGCCTCGAGACGACGCAATTGCTCAGCTGCGGTAGTGGTGTCTTGCGCCGGGGGCGGCGTATCAATAAGGGCATCCAGCAACTCGCCCTGGGCGGCCCCATAGGGGCGGGGAGCCAGGCCCTGGGCCGCAAATCCCACCGCCACGGCCACAACGGCCATGGGGCCAGCCAGCATGAGTCTCCGGCTGAACAGACCATGCAGATTAAGTCTTCTTGTCCGGAGAAGACCTCTGCTCTGGAGAAGTCCTCTAGTCTGGAGTAGTCCCTGATTCAGGCGCAGGCGGCCAGTGAGGCCCAGGAGTCGGCTCCGGAGCCATCGGCCTGCACCCGCAATGTGCCGTTCCAAAGGAGGTGGCCCGAACCGCTAAGTCGGATCATGCCCGAAGAAGCGCCATCGCACACCATCCCCCCCGGCCGCGGCGAGCACTGCCAACCCACTACGGAGCTGCGGCCTAGGCGATCAAGCCAAAAAGGCGCAACCAGCGCGTGGGCAGATCCAGTAACCGGATCCTCATCAATGCCAAGTCCTGGAGCGAAGAAACGCAGCTGGTAGTCGGCTGGCCGTCCAAGCACGGAGGGAGAGTCGTTTATCGATCCCTTCTCGATGGCATGCATCAACACCAAGCCACCCCGATCAGGACCCTCTAATTCCGCAGCCAGGCCATGTAACTGGGCCAGCGCTGCCTCTGGCGTAAACAAGGCCACCCGATAACCGAGGCCTGAGCTCCAGTAGGCCAGGGGTGCCTCCCCTAGGCGTTCATGCAGTAAGCGGATCAGCGCTGGCGAGGGCTCGGCCGGCAGCAGACCGGCGCTAGGCAGCACCAGCTGCCCTGAACTGCCGCTGGCATCAAGGGCTACCGCCAGGGGGCCGCTGCGGGTGAACAGCTCCAATCCCGCGCCGGGCGCCAGCTGCTGCCAGTGGCCCAAGGCCAGCAGGGCGGCGAGTGTTGCATGCCCGCAGAGGGGGACTTCGCAGCTGGGGGTGAACCAGCGGAGGGTCCAGCGGCCTTGCTGCTGCAGCAAAAAAGCCGTCTCAGACTGGTTGAGACTGCGGGCAATGGCCTGCAAGGCAACATCGCCCATGGGCTGATGTAGCTGCACCACGGCCGCACCGTTGCCGCAACAGGGTCCGTCAGCAAAAGCCTCAACCAGCACAGCTGGCAGGGAGACAAGTGGCGCTACAGCAGAGCCAGGAAAGGTCATGCTTGCTGCCACTCCGGCCGCAAATCGCGCTCCATCAGAGCCTTAACGGCGGCGGCAGGGGTGGTGCGGCCTTCGAGCACCAGCACAACCTGCTCACAGATCGGCAGATGCCAGCCTTTGCGGCTGGCAAGCTGCAGGGCCGCTCTGGCCGTGCGAGGGCCCTCAACGGTGGCTGAGATGCGCTCGCTTGCCTGCTGCTCGCTGCAGCCCTCGGCCAGAAGCACGCCGCAGCGATAGTTGCGGCTGAGGCTGCTGTTGGCGGTAGCCAATAAATCCCCCAAGCCAGCCAGGCCGTAGAGAGTGCTGGTGGCACCGCCTAAACCCTCCAACACCACGCCAATCTCAGCTAAGCCCCGGCAGAGCAGGGATGCCTTGGCGTTCGCACCTAAAGCCAGACCATCGGAGATGCCAGCCGCTACGGCCATAACGTTTTTGAGTGCCCCTGCGGCCTCGGTGCCAATCGGATCTGTGTTTGTGTAAAGCCGCAGCGAAGGGTCGCTGAGCTGCTGCTGAAAGCGGCGGGCTAGATCCTGATCCGCAGCTGCGATAACGCTGGCCGCAGGTAGCCCTTGGCGCACCTCGGTTGCCAGATTCGGCCCACTCAGCACCAGCAAGGGGGCGTCCGCCAATTGGCTTGACCAGAGCTGGGTGGCAGTTGCCAGCAGCTGGAGATCCAACCCCTTGCTGCAGCTCAATAGCGGCAGTCCAGTGGGCCAATGGGGAGCCAGCTGCTCAGCCAGGGGCTGGACCCCTGCCATGGCTACCGCCGAAACCACCAGATCCTGGTTGGCAAGCAGGTCCACCGGACTGCTGCCAGAGCGCCGGGACCAACCCGTGACGATGTGACCTTGCTGACCCCAGCGCTCAAGCAGGGTCTGCCCCCAAGCCCCCAGGCCCAACACGGCGATGCGAATGCCCATCGACTCCGAAGCAGCAGGCAGGTAGGCACTGCCATCATGCGGCAGGCCCATGGGTGCGGATTCAGCTCTGGAATTTTTGTGGCAATGAGCTCAACTTCGCCCTGGCAGGACTGGCATGGCACAGGCCTAGTGGTGGGGTGTGGCGGCATCGGCCAGGCCCTGCTCCAGGAGCTGGGCCGAATCGCCCCGGGGCTGCAGCTTGTGGGAGTCTCACGCCAGGACTGGCGATTGCCTGGGGATCCCCTGTGGCGAGAGGTCGGGTTTTTACCGCTGGATCTCACCGACGACTCCAGCCTGTCGGCGTTGGCAGCAAGCCTTGAAAATCGCCCCCCCCTGCGGCTGGTGATCAACACGGCCGGCCTGCTGCATGGGCCCCTGCTCCAACCGGAAAAGCGCCTCAGTCAGGTGAATCGCCAGGCCCTAGAGCTCAGCTTTGCGGTGAATGCCTTTGCGCCCCTGCTGCTGGCCCAGGCGATCGAATCCCTGTTTAGCCCCGCAGACCCATTTCATTTCGCCAGCCTTTCGGCCCGGGTGGGGAGCATCGGCGACAACCAACTCGGGGGCTGGTATTCCTATCGGGCCGCCAAGGCTGCCCAAAATCAGATGCTGCGCACCCTGGCCCTGGAATGGGCTCGCAGAAAGCCAAAGGGGTGTGTGAGCCTGCTCCACCCCGGAACCACGGCCACGGGCCTCTCCGCCCCCTTCCAGGCCGGTGTGCCGCCAGATCGGTTGTTCAGCCCAGAGCGCGCTGCTAAGCAGCTGCTCGACGTACTGGCGGTGCTTGGGCCTCAACAGACTGGGCAGTTCTGGGCCTGGGATGGGCAGCGAATCCCCTGGTAACTCTCAAATCAAGCAGCGTTTGCTTGCAGGATTGCTAAGGAAATCACCTCCAGAGCGGAATCCTCCGTGGCCTCTAGGCGCACAGGTGGTGCCATGCCGTCCTCGTAGGCCTCAAGCCAGCGCGGCGCACACACACACCAATGGTCTCCAGGCTTGAGACCGGGGAAGCCATAGGCGGGCGCCGGGGTGCTGAGGTCGTTTCCCTGGGCCTGGCTGTAGCGCAGGAAAGCATCGCTCACGACACAGCAGACGCTGTGACGACCCAGGTCGGCGGCATTGGTACGGCAATGACCGTCGCGGAACCAACCTGTCATTGGTTGGCAGCCGCAGACCACCAAGGGTTCACCCAGCACATTTAGCGAAGCGGAAGCTGGCTGGCTGGAATCGCTCACGGGAACCGGGGAAAATGTGGATAGCTCCAGTCTGGCCAGGCAGTTCGGAGGTTGCAGCACTGGGCTGACGACAAGCTTCAGAGCTATGCGAAAGGCAACACACCAGCACAAAGTTGGGCTGGGTAGTTGACGGATTCCGGGGGGGAGGCGTTAAAGGTCGAAGAGCGCGTTCACCCTGTCTTTCAGCGCGGCCCCCTTCATGAGCTGGGAATTCACCGAAGACGCGGCCTTTCTGGCCCTCTGCGATGCGTACAAAGAAAGCGGTGAACCCTCCGCCATGGAATTCCTCGCCCACGGCGAAGGGGCTTTCCATTTCCAGGAACTCACCCAGAACGCCGCCGGCGAAGGCATCGACCTGAGCGACTCCTCCAACCTGGAGGAGTTTCAGCAGGAGGTGATCGACGCCCTCGAAGACCTTTGCAGCTAAAGCTCAGGAGTAGAAAAAAGCAATCTCCTTAGCTTTCAAGCCATCCCATCCGGCGGCCTTAAGCCGGGCATCAAGGCTGGCTTGGTCGAAGTGCTTCGAGCCTGTCTTGACGATGCGATTGCGCATAGATTTCTTGACACCGCTGCGGGCCCGCTGGCTTTCCAGATCCATCACCTCCGTGTATAGAGCGATCATCTCGGAAGGGATCGGGGTGCCATCCAGGTCGATGCCCGAGGCGATTGCGGCATCAACGCCGCCAGGTCCGGCAATGGCCATAGCCGTTTTGCAAGGTGATTGGCCAGGCTAGAAGCCGCTGCCCCCCTGCTCAGGCTGAGAAGTAACGGGCTTGGCTGTGTAGGGCAACCAGGGCAGTGGTGCTCTGCTCTGGTTCGAGTTGGTCGCTCTCATCCATCGACATACCAATCCGCTCGGCACCGAGCCAGGCGAGCTGCTGGCGGGAGTCGGCCACATTTGGACAGGCGGGATAGCCAAAGGAGTAGCGGCTACCGCGATAGCGCTGGGCCAGCACGTCGCGCAGCGGCATCGCGGTGGGATCAGCAAAGCCAAGCTCACGCCTGATGCGCGCATGCACCCATTCGGCCAGAGCCTCAGCCATCTGGACTCCAAGTCCATGGAAATAGAGGTAATCGGTGTATTGATCGGCTTTGAAAAGCTGCTGGGCAAAGCTGGTGGCGCCTTCGCCCATGGTTACGGCCTGCATCGGCAACACATCGGTTGGCAGCGACGAGCCATCGGCTGCTATAGCGAGATCTCGGTAGAAATCAGCGATGCAATAGCGGTTGCCTGAGCGCTGACGGGGCAGCTCAAAGCGTCCTAATTGTTGCTGACGCTTAGCTGGGTCAAACAAGACAACAGCGTTGCCACTACGGCCGCAGGGGAAATAGCCGTAGGCCACCCGGGGTGAAAGCAGGCCCTCCTCGAGACAGCGCGCCATCCATTGCTGCAGAACGGGCTCCGCCTTCTCGACCAGCATTGCTTCGTAGTCTTCGCGGCTCTGCTGCTGGGTCTTACGCAGCTGCCACTGGCCTGCAAATAGGGCGTTGCGATCTAGGTAAGCGAATACTTCCTGCAGGTCGATCTCCTGCTCAGTCAAAATCTGGCTACCCCAAAAAGGTGGCTCAAGGGCGCTCTCTTCGGCCACAGCCGTAGAGCGCTGATCATTTGGTTCGGCGCTTACAGCGGCTTCTGTAGGGGAAACAGCTACTGCTTCAGTGGAAACAGCTACCGCTTCAATCACTCCATCCGCCTTGGCAGGCTGTTCTGCGGGGGTCTCGGGAGAGGCGATGCCAAGCCCCTCCGGAATCGGTCCAAGGAAACCCTGTAGGTCGTCCCAGGCACCGTCTGCTTTTGCCTCCATCAGTGCGTCCATAAAACGCAGATCGGCAAATGCGTCGCGGCCGTAAATGACCTGACCTTGATAGGCGGCCCGGCAATCGCCATTAACGAACCTAGGCGTAAGTGCTGCTCCGCCAAGTATTACCGGCACAGCAATGCCAGCCTGATTAAAGGCTTCTAGGTTGTCTTTCATGAAGGCCGTTGACTTCACAAGCAGACCACTCATGGCGATGCAGTCGGCCTGATGCTGCTGCTGGGCATCAATTATGGCCTCGCAGCTTTGCTTGATGCCTAAATTGATAACCTCATAGCCGTTATTGGTGAGAATAATGTCTACAAGATTTTTGCCGATATCATGCACATCGCCTTTTACGGTGGCGATCAGAAATTTACCCTTGGCCGAGCTCTCTCCCTCGGCCGTTTCCATGTGGGGCTCGAGATGGGCTACTGCCGCCTTCATGGTTTCGGCGCTCTGTAATACGAAGGGCAACTGCATCTGGCCGGAGCCAAAGAGCTCGCCCACTACCTTCATGCCGTCGAGCAAAAAGGTGTTAATGATCTGCAGTGGTGGGTAAGTAGCAAGCGCTTCGTTTAGGGAGGCATCAAGCCCGATTCGCTCACCATCAATGATGTGCTGCTTGAGACGCTCCTCCACCTTCAGGTCGGCGAGAGAGGGGCCTGAGGCCCTGGCCTCTTTGGCGCTCACCCCTTCAAACAAGGTGGTGAGAACGGTGAGAGGGTCGTAGCTGCAAATAGAACCCGGCTCATTGGTCTCGAAGCGACGCCGGTCGTAGATCAGATCCCGGCACACCTGCTGATGCTCTGGACTGATCTTTGCCAGGGGCAGAATCTTGGCAGGGCTAATGATCGCCGCATCCATACCGGCTTCGCAGCAGTCGTGCAGAAATACTGAATTGAGCACAATCCGGGCCGCCGGCGACAAGCCAAAACTCACGTTGCTGACGCCCAGCACCACATGCACCCCTGGTAAGTCGGTGCGAATGCGGCGGATTGCCTCAATCGTGGCCGCACCATTGAGCCGATCTTCCTCAATTCCCGTGGATATCGGTAGGGCTAAGGGGTCATAGAAAATCTCGTGAGCAGGAATTCCAAACTCAACCGCGTCTCGGTAGGCGCGCTGGGCGATGGCAAATTTACGCTCCGCTGTGCGTGCCATTCCCTCTTCATCGATGGTGCCCACGACCACCCCGGCGCCATAGGCCTTGGCCAGCTCCAGCACCTTGAAGAAACGCTCGTCACCATCTTCGTAGTTGGTGGAATTGAGGATGCATTTACCACCGGACACCTTGAGCCCGGCCTCCATCTTCTGCCACTCGGTGGAATCAAGCATCAACGGCAGGTTGACGTTGGTGACGAGACGGCTCACCAACTCATGCATGTCCCGTTCACCATCGCGACCGACGTAATCGACGTTGACGTCGAGCACATGGGCGTTCTCCTTCACCTGACCGCGTGCCACTCCCACTAGGCCATCCCAATCCTCCTCAGCTAGCAGCTCGCGCACTTTCTTGCTGCCGCTGGCGTTAAGCCGTTCACCAATGATCAGGAAGGAATTGTCCTGGTGGTAGGGCGTGGTGCTGTAGATCGAAGCCGCAGCTGGGTCACCCTGCAGCAGGGGGCGTGCGTGCTGGGTCTGGGGGGTGCGCACCGGTCGAGCAGCTGGATGCAACTCGGCTGCCAACTCGGTCAATGCGCCGATGTGGGCAGGGGTGGTGCCGCAGCAGCCACCGATCACCTGCACGCCTAGATCTTCAACGAAGTGCAGCAACTGCAGCTTCATTTCGAGCGGTGTCAAGCGGTAGTGGGCTACACCGCCGATGTTTTCTGGCAGGCCTGCATTGGGGATACAGCTCACCACAAACGGACTGTGCTCGCTCAGATAGCGGATGTGCTCCTTCATCTGCTCCGGTCCAGTGGCGCAGTTGAGCCCCAGCACATCAATCGGGAATGGCTCCAGGATCGCCACCACAGCAGCTATATCGGAGCCGACCAACATTGTGCCGGTGGTCTCCATCGTCACGCTCACCATCAACGGCCGCCGCTGGCCGGTCTTGGCGAAGGCGTCCTCAATGCCCTGCAGGGCCGCCTTGATCTGCAGCACGTCCTGGCAGGTCTCGACAATAAATAGGTCCACATCTCCCGCCAGCAACCCTTCGGCCTGCTCAGCAAAAGATGCCTTCATCGTGTCGAAGTCGATGTGGCCCAGGGTCGGCAGCTTCGTGGTTGGCCCCATGGAGCCAGCCACGAAGCGCGGCTTCTCTGGCGTGGAGTAGGCAGCGGCCACTTCGCGGGCCAGCTCTGCCGCCCTCTTGTTGAGGGCAAAGGTCTGGTCGGCGATGTCGTATTCAGCCAGCACCAACGAGGTAGCCCCGAAGGTGTCGGTTTCGATCACATCGCAGCCCGCCTCCAAAAACTGGCGATGCACTGCCTGAACAGCATCGGGGCGGGTGAAAACCAGATTTTCATTGCAGCCCTCAAGGGCAGCGCCGCCGAAATCATCGGGGCCCAGATCCATCTGCTGCAGCGAGGTGCCTGTGGCACCGTCGAAAACCAGCACCGGCCGCCCAGGACCATGCAGGCGCTCAAGAAAGCCGATTCGCGTAACCAGCTGGGGTGCTACTGCCTCAATCATGTTGATCAACCGTCTACGCGAATCCGGGTCACCCAGTGGTCATAGGCGGAATCGCGGCCTTCCGTGATTGCCGTTAAGCGTTCACGAATCGCGGTCATTACCGGCCGATGGCCAGGCATGTCGGTGGTCTCCACCCGGCGCACCGGGGTGACCTTGGCGGCGGTGCCACTGAGGAAGACTTCATCGGCCACAAACAGCTCGCTCTTATCTACGGGACGCTCCAGGGTGGGAATGCCCATGGCTTGGGCCAGTTCAAGCACGCTGGCCCGGGTGATGCCTTCAAGAATGTCCTGATCAACCCCGGGGGTGATAAGAACGCCATCTCGAACAATAAAAAGGTTCATGCCGCTGGCTTCACTTACCTTGCCGCGACTGTTGAGCAGCAAAGCCTCATCAAAACCGCTTTTTACAGCTTCGGTCTTGGCCAGTGAGCTGGTGATATAGGCGCCACTGATCTTACCGCGCAGGGGCAGGGAGCGGTCTTCCTGGCGGGTCCAAGAGGAGATGCGGCAACTCACACCCTCAGGGGAGAGGTAGTCGCCAAGCTCCAGTCCGTAGATGAGAAAATCGGTCTCAATGTTGTGTAGCCGGGGGGCGATACCCAGATCACTGGTGTAAACAAAAGGGCGTAAATAAACCGGGCAGGTTGGTTTATTTGCCCGCAGGAAGGTCACGATCGCGTCGTGGATGGTTTCTTCTGGTAGCTCAGTGAGCAGCAGCCGAGCACTCTGGCTGAGGCGGCGGGTGTGGCGATCGGCGCGGAAAAGCAGGATCTCAGCCGGGTCGCTGGGATTGGGCAGGGCCCGCATGCCGCCAAAGGCTCCAGTGCCGTAGTGGAGGGCGTGGGTGGCCACCGACAGGGTGGCTTCGGCAAAGGGCACGCATCGGCCACCGAACCAGGCGTAGGGCAGGAACTGGTGCATGGTGAGGGCGAAGCGGGCGGTGCTGGCGCGACGGCCTGTGGCCGAGATCAAACGATCTTCTCACCGCAGCAAGCAGGATGGGGTGATGCATCGGTTGGCATCGGTACCTGGGGGAGGAGCAGAAGCCGACATCGGCGCGCTGGTGGAGCAGCCTGCCGCGCCTGTGCTGCTGCTCAGCAGCGCCGACACCGATCTGTTGGCCATTGACCAGCTGCTTGAGCGGGAACCCCAGCTGCTGACAGCTGAGCTGCGCGGCCTAAACCTGGCGGCCCTGGCTCACCCGGCCCAGATCGACCACTACCTCAATTCCACGGTGCGCCACGCCCGGCTGGTGGTTGTGCGGTTACTGGGAGGCAGGGGCCA
>NZ_JAGQDB010000003.1:0-70015 GCF_024346495.1 Cyanobium sp. A1C-AMD
ACCAGTTCAAGGCCGTGACCCTGGCGGGCGGCCCCAGCCGCCGCCAGGGTGTGCCCTGTTAGCCGCGCCTGAATTTGGGCGGCTCTGGCCGCGCCAATCTCCTGGGCCAAGCGTCGCTTGCAACGGCCTGGAGCAGGCCAGCGGGCCATCACGATCAACTGGCGGCTGCAGATAGCACTCACCCCTGACGGGGCAGTTCTGCGGGCTTGAGCTGCAGGGTCAGCCGCCCGTCGCCACGACGCAGGGATACGGCCAGGGGCTGACCCACCCGGCCCTGATCCACGGCCAGCTGCACCTCGGAGGGGTTCTTTACGGCCTTGCCTCCCACCTGGTCGATCAGGTCGCAGGGCTTGAGGCCACCCTCGGCGGCTGGGCTGCCGGGCATCACCTCCACCACCACCACCCCATTCACCTCGGGAAGCCGGCATTCATCGGTGCTGGCGTTGATCTCTCTAGCCAACTGGGGCGTGAGGGCCTGCAGGCGCACGCCGATGTATGGGTGGCTGGCGGAGCCCTTCTCGAGGATCTGGGCGGCGATCTGGCGAGCAACGTTGATTGGGATCGCAAAACTTAGTCCGGCGCCTGGGGCCTGACGAATGGCTGTATTGATGCCGATCACCTGACCCCGGTCGTTGATCAGGGGGCCGCCACTGTTGCCGGGATTCACGGCGGCATCGGCCTGGATGTAGGGCACGCGCTGGCCCTCACCCACCGCATTGGTGCGCTGGATCGCGCTGATGATTCCAGCTGTGACTGTGTTATCGAGGCCCAGCGGATTGCCAATGGCGATGGCCCATTCGCCGGGGCGCACTTTGGCGGAATCGCCCAGCGGCGCCACCGGCAGCTTGGAGGCCACCACCTTCACCACCGCCACATCGGTGAGCGGATCGCTGCCGAGCACCTTGCCGGTGAAGCTGCGGCCATCGGGCAGGGTCACGGTAACTTCACTGGCTCCTTCCACCACGTGGGCATTCGTGAGCAACACTCCGTCAGAACGGGTAATGAAGCCCGAGCCCTGGCCCTGCTGCTGCTGAATCGTGGGCCCGCGGCCAAACAGGCCGCCCAGGGGGTTCACCAGACGCTTGACGGTGTCGATTCGCACTACGGCTGGCCCCACCTTGGCAACCGCATCAACGATCAGGGTGTTGCCCTGCTGCAGCGGCGGCGTTGGGGGCGCATCACTGATCGGCGTCTGGATGCTCTGGCGGCCAGGCAGCCCTTGGCTGCAGCCCACCAGCAGCAGCGCTGCAGGGGCGATTAGCGCAGCTCGACGGCGGGGGGAGAGGCGGAGCATGGGGATGGAACTGGGCCAGGTCTGAATCCGTTTCATTAAAGACGGCCCTGCTGCGCAACCATGCGTAGATTCGGCACCTTCGAGACGGCGGAGTTCGGTGCAGCAGGGAGAGGAGCTGTGGCACCAGGTTCAGCAGGCACTGCAGGCAAACCTCAGCAAGCCCACCTTTGAGACCTGGATAAGACCGGCTCGCTGTCAGGGATTTGAGGCCGGCCAGCTGCAGCTTGAGGCCCCTAACAGCTTTGCCTGTGGCTGGCTGCGCAAGAACTACCTCGGCACGATCGAGGCGGTTGCCAGTGAGATTGCCGGCCGCCAGGTTCAGGTTCGGGTTTCCGCAGCCAGCGGTGATGACATCATTGCGGCGTCCGCCAGTGCTGTGGTGGCGGCTGTGGCCCCCGTGGCCGTGACCAGTCGCGATGCCGCGCCGCGGGCTACGGGCGAAACCCCCCGCAAGTTGGCGCCGGGCCTCAACCCCCGCTACGTGTTCAACCGCTTCGTGGTGGGACCCAACAGCCGCATGGCCCACGCAGCGGCCCTAGCGGTAGCCGAGGCTCCGGGCCGGGAGTTCAACCCCCTGTTTCTGTGCGGTGGAGTCGGGCTGGGCAAAACCCATTTAATGCAGGCGATCGGCCATTACCGACTGGAAATCAACCCCGAGGCGCGGGTGTTCTACGTGAGCACCGAAACCTTCACCAACGACCTGATCCAGGCGATCCGCAAGGACGGCATGCAGGCCTTCCGCGACCGTTACCGCGCTGCCGACCTGATCCTGGTAGACGACATTCAATTCATTGAGGGCAAGGAATACACCCAGGAGGAGTTTTTCCACACCTTCAACGCCCTGCACGAGGCGGGCCGCCAGATCGTGATTGCCTCCGATCGCCCTCCCTCCCAGATTCCTCGATTGCAGGAGCGGCTGATCTCCCGCTTCTCGATGGGCCTCATTGCCGATATCCAGGCTCCGGACCTGGAAACCCGCATGGCGATCCTGCACAAGAAGGCCGAGCAGGAGCAGATGGTGCTGCCCCGCGACCTGATCCAGTTCATCGCCGGCCGTTTCACCTCCAACATCCGCGAGCTGGAAGGGGCACTAACCCGGGCGGTGGCCTTCGCCTCGATCACCGGCCTGCCGATGACGGTGGAATCGGTGGCCCCCATGCTCGATCCCGGTGGTGGGGATGTGGAGGTGAAGCCGGTCCAGGTAATCGAGAAGGTGGCCGAGGTGTTCGGTGTGGGCGTAGAAGAGATGCGCAGCGCTAGCCGCAAGCGAGCCGTCAGTCAGGCCCGCCAGGTGGGTATGTACCTGATGCGCCAGAGCACCAATTTGAGCCTGCCGCGCATCGGCGAGGCTTTTGGTGGCAAGGATCACTCCACGGTGATGTATGCCGTTGAGCAAATCGACCGCAAACTCAATAGCGATCCGGTTCTTTCACGCCAAGTGCAGCAGGTGCGAGACCTGCTGCAGATTGACTCTCGAAAGCGTCGTTAAAGCTCTGCTTAAATTATATTAAATTTAGCGGCACCCCTGCACTGAAATCCTGTAGCTGAAGCCCAAGGCACCGGGATCCTTGCTTGCCCCTACTTTGAAATTCATCTGGGTTGCCTGCTTGCCGGGCACGCTTGCAAAGGGGCCGAACATTTTGCCTGTGCCCATCGGCGGATTCATCTCTGTATTGAACATCTGCAGGCTTGAGCCATCGCTGAACTTCATGTAGGCCTCAACGGGGTACTTGGCCTTTGGGTCGGAGCTGTTGGCGGTGAAAAAGAACTTGAAGCTGGTGTAGGGCTGGTCCACCAGAAAGTCGGTGTTCCAGTTGGTGCGACCGAAGGCCATTCCGATCGGGGTGACCTTGGCCGCTCCCACCGATTTGGACACGATCCGTGAGCTGCCATTTCCCCCAACCGGTTGCAGAAAGGTGCATGTGGGGGCCGCACCGGCACTGCCGCCCCAAAGGGCCACTCCCAGGGCAAATCCGGCTGCGGTAAGGCGTGTAAGTGACATGGGGCGATCAAATCAGCTCTGATTTTAGGTTAGGGGCCTAGATGGGTCTAGTCCCTCTACTTCACCGTCAAATACACGGCTGGCCGTGATGTCTTCTGCCTCGATCGTCATCAGGTCGAGCTTGGTTAGGGGGCTACCGATGCGGCTGAATAGGCGGTTGGCCTGGCGCATTCGCGCTCTATCAATGGCGTTACGAATGGAGCGAGCATTGGCGAAGAAGGGCAACTGCATGCGCCGGTGGATGTAGTCAGCAAAAGCCGCAGTGGCCTCCTGGCTGAAGCGGTAGTTTTCGGCGGCTAGCACTAGTTGGGCAATGGCAAGCAGTTCCTCGGCGCTATAGTCCGGGAAATCTATATGGTTTGCTACACGGGATGAGAGACCTGGATTAGATTGATAAAAAATATCCATTCGATCTTTGTAGCCCGCAAAAATTACTACTAAGTCGTCGCGATTACCCTCCATTACCTGCAGCAATATTTCGATGGCTTCGGCGCCGTAATCCCTTTCATTTTCTGGTCGATAGAGGTAGTAAGCCTCATCGATAAAGAGCACGCCGCCCATAGCCTTCTTGAGCATTTCCCGGGTTTTTGGCGCGGTGTGGCCGATGTATTGCCCCACCAGATCGTCGCGGGTTGCTGTCACCACATGGCCTTTACGCACATAGCCGAGACCGTGCAGGATTTTGCTCATCCGGGCAGCAACTGTGGTTTTACCCGTGCCCGGTCGCCCCGTGAATGACATGTGCAGACTGGGCGGCTTGGTCTCGAGCCCCACTTGCTGCCTGGCCCTGTCGACCACCAGTAAGGCTGCGATTTCTCGGATGCGCGCCTTCACCGGCCGTAGGCCGATCAGCTCCAGGTCGAGTTGATCAAGCATCGCCTGAATGCCAGCTCCTTCATAGGCCGCCTGTAGATCAATCACCGTGTCGTTGCCGGGGACTGGGAATGTCAACAGACCAGAGCATCAATTGCTGCTGTGAAGACCCAGTCTGCTGCTTCGATTGGGGAATCTTCAGTTTCGGCGCGCAGGGTCAGGTTCACGTAGGTGCGCCCGAAGCTGATATCAGGGAAGCGTTGTTCGGTCTCGCAGAGGGCATTGAGCCTCTCCAGAAAGTCTCTGGTGCTGGCGTAGTCGCTGAATTCAATGCGCCGCTCCAGCCTTTCGGCCTGCTCGGGTTTGGGGCGCGGGGTCCAGGGTTGGTCCATTACTTGAAGCTAAAACAGGTCATTTGGGGCTCAGTCAAGGCAAGATCAGTCAAGGCAATCAGTGCGGGCAGTGGCCAGGCGGGAGGCCCAGGCTGCGGCATAGGCGCGGTTTGCTGCCTGGGCTGCTGGTTCGCTGCTATTGAGCGGCTGGGGGAAGGTGCCACGTATCGCCGCATTGGTGACACAAAACATCGACTTCTGGAAGCTCATGCAGATTTTCACCCGCACATCCCCCTCCCCCCGAGTGCGCTCGCGATACCACTGGTGCAACCGCTCCGGCAGATGCCTGAACATGTCTTGCATCAGCAGGCTGGGTGGAATGCCGGCACCCATGCTCGGTAGGGGGTCGGCAAATAGGGCGCCGTAGGCAAACTGCGCCTGGTCCGGTGAGATCTGCTGGGCCTGGGCATTGAAACTAACCGTGCCCAGGAACGGCATGCCCCGCAGAAAGACAGCCTCCACATAGGGCACGGCCACATCCACAAGAAAGGTAAGACCAGCCTCCGGTGGCAACACCCAAAAGTGTTCGCCGTCAACCTCCACTCCGTAGATGATCGGGTTGGCAGCGGCGGCGACAAGTCCGTCCTTGATGAACTCGACCACGGCGTCGATGCTGGCCACCCTCCCGTCTGCCTCAGCCTCGGCCAGATCGATGAAAAGATCGCTCATTACCCGCCAAAACTGACCGAGAGCGTGGGTGGTGGCCGCGGTACGAATCAGCTCGGGCAGGAAGCCCCTGAACAGGGGGTTGAGTAGGGCCAGCAAAGGATCAAGCCGGGTCTTGCGGCGAATGATCGCTGCGCAGTTAGCCGCAAACGCATCGGAATCCAGATAGGCATCAAGGCCGCCGGTGCCATGCCAGAGCATGGCCTTCATGCAATATTCGGCGTATTCGAAGTTGATCCGGTCGTGGATTAGGTGGCGGCAGATCTTGGCTGGGTTTTTATCACCGTCAAGGTATTTGAACAGTGGAAAGGGCAGCAGGAACTGCTGCTCGGCTTGGAAGATCAGGTTGATGCTGTAGGCATCCAGCACCTCTCCGTAGCTCTTGAGCACATCCACCACCTCGATCAGGTGGTCTGCGGATTCGCTGAGCAGGGTCTGGCCGCTGAGTAGCTGCTGTTCGAGTTCTGCGGCAGCAGGCTTACCCCCAGCGTGGACCAGTTCGGCAGAGATGATTGGCATCAGCCCACCCCCCATGGATGAAGGGCTGCCAGTTGCAGGGCGGCCACCAGAGCCGGCAGTTGCGCCATGGAAGTGGAAGCGGCCTCGCTCAACTTACCGAGGCCCGAGGGCAGCAGCCCGATGGCTACCACAGCAAAGGCAAGTCCCATGGCGGGTATGGTTTCGCGGGGTGCCACTGGGGCCAGGCGCACATCGAGGCGACCATCGGAAACCGCATCGCTGGCCGGTGTCACCGCCAGGCGGCCGAAGAAGGCGCGATTAACGAGCAATAGAAAATAAACCGCCGTCAGGCCCGAACCAACCATCGAAAGCAAGGTCGCCAGTGGGAAGGCGGTGATGCTGCCGCGGAACACCATGAACTCCGAAATGAAGCCGGCCATGCCCGGCATACCGGCACTGGCCATCACCCCCAAAATCATCAGGGTGCCTGTGAAGGGCAGACCCCGTTCCGGGTTGAGCAGACCATGCAGCACCGAGAGATCCCGGGTGCCCGTCTTGCGATACACAATGCCCACCAACAGAAAAAGCAGGGCTGAAATCAGACCGTGGCTCACCATCTGGAAGACCGCCCCGAGCAGGGCAACCGGTGTGGCAGCTGCAGCGGCTAGCAGGATGTAGCCCATGTGACCAACGGAGCTGTAGGCCACCATCCGCTTCATGTCCTGCTGGGCGATCGCTGCCAGGGAGCCAAACAGCACAGAAACTGCTGCCCAGATGGCCAATCCCGGCGCCAGCAGGGCCCAGGCTTCCGGGAAAAGACCCATGCAGAAACGCAGCAAGCCGTAGGTGCCCAGCTTCAGCAGCACCCCTGCCAGCAGCACTGACACAGGTGTAGAGGCCTGGGTGTGGGCATCGGGCAGCCAATTGTGAAATGGGAATAGGGGCACCTTGATGCCGAATCCCACTAGCAGGGCCCCCAGTAGCACCAGCTGACCTCCCATCGCCAGCCTTTCACTGGTGACCGGGGTGAGGCTGAAGTCCACACTGCCGGTTAACAGGGAGAGGCCCAAGAATGCGCCGAGGATTAAAATTCCCGAGACGGCTGTAAAAATAAGAAACTTTGTAGCCGCGTAGGCCCGGTTGGCGCCGCCCCAGATGCTGATCAGAAACCAGAGAGGGATCAGTTCCAGCTCATAGAACAGGAAAAACAGCAGCAGGTTTTCGGCTAAGAAAGCACCGTTGACTGCGCCACTGATAACCAGCAAAAGGGCGAAGTAGATGCGGGGCCGCTGGTTAATGTCGCGGGTGCAGATCGCCGAAACCAAGGTGAGAGCTGAATTGATCAGCACCAGCGGCATCGACAGACCATCGACCCCGAGCCGGTAATCGAGGCCGATGCTGCCGACCCAGACAAATGACTCCTGCAGCTGCATGCCACTGAGGCCGGTGTCGAAGCGGAGCAGCACCAGCAGGCTCCAGACCAACTGCAGGCCAAGCACCACCAGGGCCACGGTGCGCATGCGTCCGGGCGCAGGGTTGCCGGGCCAGAGGGCCAGGACTAGAGCTCCCACAAAGGGGATCAGCAGTAGCAAGGTCAGCATTGAGTGCTCCTCATCCGTGCAACCACTGCAGCGAGGTGAGCAGCAGCACGATGGCCAACAAAACCGTCAGGACGTAAGTCTGCAGCTGGCCGCTAACCGAGAGTTTCAGCCCTTCAGCGCTCGCCAGGGACAGCCTGCCAATGCCATTGACAAAGCCATTCACTAGGGCCCGGTCGATCCAGTTGCTAAATCTAGCCAGGCCGGCTACCGCTGCCACAATCGTCACCTTGTAGATGCGCTCGGTGTAGAAGTCGTATGCCAGTAGATCCTGGAGCAACCGCAGGGGCTGGAACATGGATCGGGACCAGAACTTGTGCAACGGCGCCAGGCAGCCGCCGATTACTCCAGCCACCCCGCTTGCTACCACTGCAGTGGCTAGGGGCAGGGGGAAGGAGGCAAGGCCAGGTACCGGATCTATCCGGGCCATCAAGGCTGGTAGCAGGGTTACCAGCACAGTCAGACTGACCATTGGTAAGGCCATCAGCCAGTTCACCTCAGGGGCTCGCTTAGTTTTCGGCAGTGGCGCTCCCATAAACACCTGCCGGAATACCCGGGTGAGGTTGAAGGCTGTCAGGGCATTGGTGATCAGCACAACTGCGGCGAAAAATGGTGCGGTGCGGCCTAGCGCCTCCACTAGCAGGCCGAAGCACCAGAAGCAGCCAAGGGGCAGCAAACCCACCAGGCCCGCTCCACCAACCAGGTAGGCGGTTGTGGTGGCAGGCATGCGTGAGCCCAGTCCACCCAGCTCGGTGAGGTCCTGGCAGCTGGTGGTGGCGATAACGCTGCCCACACTCATGAACAGCAGGGCCTTGGCCAGGCCATGGGCAAACAACAGCAACAGGGCAATAGCAGGCTGCTGCAGGGCGATTGCGATGAAAACCAGGCCCAGATAGGAGGTTGTGGAGTAGGAGAAGGCACGCTTGATATCGACCTGGGCGATCGCCACCAGGGCACCAGCCAGGGCACTGATTGTGCCCACCACCAGCAACACATCAACGGCAAGAGGTGAAAACTGCAGCAGCGGCATCACCTTGAGCAGCACAAGGGCTCCAGCTGTCACAACTACGGAGTTGCGCAGAATCGAAGCTGGGTTTGGACCCTCCATGGCCTCGTCAAGCCAGAGGTGCATGGGGAACTGGGCGCACTTACCCATGGGGCCTGCGATGAGGCCCAGCCCGAGCAAGGTGCCCGCAAGCGGGGTTAGGGAACCATTGGCATGGGCTTCTGCTGCCCACACGTAAAGGTCGTCGAATTCCATCGAGCCAGCCCAGGCTGAGAGAGCGACTACTCCCATCAACAGCAAGACATCGCCAACCCTCTTGGTCAAAAAGGCGTCTCTGGCCGCCGTAACGACCAGCGGCTGGGCATACCAGAAACCCACCAACAGATAGGTGGAAAGGGTGAGCATTTCCAGCAGGAAATAGCTCATGAACAGATTGCTGCTCAGTACAACTCCGGCAAGGGCTCCTTCAAAGAAACCAACAAGGGCATAAAACCTCGCCAAGGCCCACTCCTTATCCAGGTAGCCCAGGGCAAATACCTGACCCACCAAGCTCAGTCCGGTCACCAACTCCAGGGCGGCCAGATTGGTCAGGGATAGGTCGAAGCCAATGCGCAGGTCGAGATCGGCAGCCTGAAACCAGGGCAGCTCGATGTGCTGGGGACCCAGCAGCCATACCTGCTGCAGCATCAAGGTGCCATGCACAACCGCCAGCAGCGTGACGATCAGGTTGAGATAGGCCGCAGGGCGAGGACCGTGACGCTTGATCCATCCAGCAGCCCACGGCAGGGACAAAACCATGCCGCTGAAACCATAAAGCGGGATCAACCAGGCCAGCTGGATCGAAAGTGGCAGGGGTGGGGCGAGCAAGGGGGGATGGGCGTCGGTCAGATCAGAAGGTGGCCCGTTCCATCGAGGGATTGGGGCTGAAGCCAAGGCTGCGCAGCCAGGCCCTCAGATCTTCGCCGTGCTGCTGTTCGTCCTTCCAGAGACTCCTGAACAGGACTTCGTTAGCGCCATCACCCACCAAAACGCAAAAGCGAACAGCCTCGGCGTAGTGATGGATCAGGTCGTTTTCGAGGGCGAGATTGAGCCGGAGTAGTCCGACCAGGTCGGCGGCATGGGCAACGGGCCTCAACTGGGATGCGGCAGGAGCCACCCCCAGAGCAAGCATGCGCTGCACCAGGCGTTCGGCGTGCTGCATTTCTTCCACGGTTTCACGTCGAAACCGGGCAGCCGAATCACCATCACCCCAGATCTCCACTAGGGAGGCCTGGGTCATGTACTGCTGAACTGCGGAAAATTCCAAGCTCAAGGCGCGGCCGAGGTAACCCAGGACGCGCGGATGAACGGCGCCCATGGCCATCAGAGGCGACGGGTGGTAGCAGTTGCGATCAGGGCAGGCTCCACTTCGCTGTGGGGACGGGCGATGATGTGGGCAGCAACCAGGCCGTCACCGACGCGCTCACAAGCATCAGCGCCGGCACGCACTGCTGCATTCACCGCACCTGTTTCGCCGCGCACCATCACGGTGACGTAGCCGCCGCCAACGAACTCACGGGCGATCAGGGTTACTTCAGCGGCCTTGGTCATGGCGTCTGCGGCTTCAATCGCCGGCACCAGGCCACGGGTTTCGATCATGCCGAGGGCGATGCCCTGAATGGAAGGAGCCATGGCGTTGCTGCGCGAAGGAGTGGTTGGGGGGGTGGTGCCGGCGCCCTTGCCGGCACCAGTACGGGCGCCGGTTGAGCTGGCGCTAGAGCGGCGGGTCGTGCTGGAAGCACGGCGCGCTGTCGAGGCAGCTGGCTTGGCTACGGCTTTCGCCGCAGGGGACTGGGCTGCCGCCGCCGGCAGGGCCTTGGGGGCCGCTGCAGGTGGGGTCGAGCTGGCCGCCGCCGCTGCAGCCACCGATGTGGAGCTGGCTGCCGCTGCCGCGGGGGCGGGTTTGGCAGCAGCAGCTCCGCTGGTGGTGGATTTAGGGGTGGGGGTGGCCATGGCTCAGGAGTATGGGGGCTGGAGTGATGACAGGTCGATCGGGCAGCGAGCTACCCGGGCCACCTAGCCATCGGGCTCCCAGAAATCAATGATTCCGCCGATCGTCAGATCGGTCTGCACCTCGGGGTTGCCACAGGCGAAGCGGGCGGCAGAGCCACTGGCGGTGAATACCCAGTTACCTGGGGATGCACCGACAGGGTCTACCGCAACGCTCAGCTTGCCCTTAGCGGTGCGAAGCACGCGCAGATTGGAGTGATCTAATCCAGCAACCCGCTGGCTGCAAACCAAAGAGCCGGTAACCTGCATGATTTCCATTAGCTAGCCCCTCCTGGCGGAGCTTGCGCCTTGCCAGCATCAGGATCCCAGTGGTCAATGATTCCCACGATCGTTAGATCGCTCGGGTACGACTTGCTTCCAGCGGCCTCGCGCGCAGCTGAGCTGCCGACACAGATCACCCAGTCGCCTGGTACGCAACCCACTGCATCAACTGCAACTTTCTGAGTGCTGCCATCGAGCACGACCTGCAGGTGCTTGTGCTCAAAATCTGGAATGCGATTGGTAGACACCAGTGGTTTAACCACCTTGCAGATCAACATGTCAGTGCCCTCCTCCGCTCGCGAATGTGATGGTGGAACCTACAGCTTCAGCTGGGGTGTGACGGTCTTGATCCCGCACGGTAAGCAGAGCATGCAATAGGCCCTGCTCAAACAACTCGGGATAGCGGTTTTCCATGGCGGCTTGCACCCTCTGACAATTGCGGATCGCTCGCTGCCTCGCCCCGGGCACTTGGCCGTTGTAATCAAAGCGCACGACCACTGGCACAGGCAGGCCCCGAGAAACGTTCAAGCCCTTGAAAATCTTGATGCCTACATCTAAATCCGGCGCTCCCTCCTCCACCGTGTCCATATAGGCGAAATAGGTGAGATTGCGCAGGTGGATCTCCTTGAAGCCTATGCCCACACCGATAAAGCGCTCCGCATGGCCAGCATCGCCGTAGCTGCCTCGGTGGTACTGGCGCACGTAATCGATTTGGGAGATGTTGTTCTCGATCAAGCGAGCAATCAGCTTCACCATGCCCGGATCGGGACTGCTGGCCGCTGCCTGCTCCACCAGCGATTGAATGCGGGCACGGCCCTCAACCGCATTGAGATGGCGGGTGGACTCATAGGCCGCTTGTGCATCCAGCCAGCTGTCCAGATTGGTGCTGCCATCAATGCCCGGCACATGCACGCGAATCGTGTCTGTGTCGGTGTCGATGCCGAGTAGCAACAGATCTACTGAGGCACCACAGCAGAAGCTGTTTTCGACGGCCTGCTGGAAATCCTTGAGGCGGGCTAGGCCACAGGAGGCAGCCAAGGCGTCATCGCTGCCGTGCGCAGCACAGCCCTCATGCAGGGGATCTTTTGAGCTGAAGTGGTAGAGCACCACCTTGAGGTAACGGGTGTCTTCGTGCGCCGAATTGGGCTGACCTTCGCGGTAGCGGCGATGTTCCGTTTTAACCCAACGGTTGACCGTGTTTTCAACGTCAAACAGGGCACCGGCATGGGAACGCCGCCGCACCGAACTGAATGGAATTCGCAGGGCGTAGGCCATGGCATGGGCCAGGCGCCCGTCAGCGCATGGGGTTGCGTCGAGTAGGTGGAATCCACAGGCCAGCAGAAACTCATTGAAGGCCTCGGCTGCGGGACTGCCAGGCTTGCCTCCCAGGGGATCGTGCTGAAAGAAAGCGTCGCTGGTTTGTTCGTAGGTTTCAAATACACACCAGGCGAACAAGGTGCGCATGTCGAGCTGGCTCACCCAGGCCTTTTCGAGAATGGGCAACGGCAACTCGAAGCCCAGTTCGGCCCTGGCCAGCCGCTGGGCCTGCTCGATGAAATCAGCCTCGTGCTGCAGGGCTGAGAGGCGCTTGAGCAAGGGCACAATGCGATCAAATGCCCCTTTCACCTGGTCTTCGTAGGCCCTCAGGACCCCATTGAGCTGGCCATCGCTAAGCGGATGCAAGCCAGTCGCCACTAGCTCGCTCGCGACAGCGGCACCTGGCCGACGGCGGGGAGCCGTCGGAGCCAGCGGGCGATAGGCAGTGGCGAGCGGGCGTCGGGGCATCAGGAAATCAACCGCGGGCGCCGCCGGAAACCGTGATCAGGGAGCCGGCAGTGGTACTGCCGCTGGAACCGGTGACACGGCAGATTGGCTCGGGACGCTCCTCGTTGCGCTTCGGCTGGAGGGCGGCCGGCATCGAGGTCTTCGAGCCTGGCCGGGTGGGGTTGCGGCGCCGAGCTGAAACACCTTCCGTGCCGGTGACCCGATCACCTCGATCCCAGTCATCACCAGTGATCTTCAAGCCAGCGGAGATGCCTTCGCCGGTAACCCTGGAGGTTGGACGGGCATCCTCGTCGACGCTCAAAGGAACCTCAATGGGCCCCCGGGCGATTTGGCTGCTGCCGCGACGGTCGAAACGGAATTGCTCGGTGCCGGTGACCATGTCACCGGCCAGGTCAAAAGGGCCGGTAATCCTGCTGCCCTGCTCGTAGCTGGTGCCGGTTACGGCCCCGGCTGGTTCTCGCCCCACTTGGGCCGAGCGAGCCGGGGATTGGATGCTGAATTGCTGCCAGGGCTGGCTGCCCGCCAGGGGTTGGGGGAAGTCGGAGTCGTGGGCTGCGGCAGCACCGCAGACCTTGGCGAGTTGATCGCCACCGATATATGGAGTGCCGGTGACGGCTTCGCAGGCCCCGCGGCCGGCACCGGTGAGGACACCGCCAATGCCTGGTTGTATGCCACTCATACGGTTAGAGCCCCGCACCGGAGTGCGCTGACGAATTTCGGCGACAGACTTGCTGTTACAGAAATCCCCTGCCTGCTCAAGGCCGGCGTAGGGCGTGCCGGTTACGACCTTGCAGGTGCCGGGCTCATCGCCGGTGACATTGGAGGAGCGGCCAGTGTGGGTTCCGCTGACAACCTGGGCCCGATTGGTGACGCTGAAGCCCACCTTGGCGGCCTCCGGCTCGGGCTTACTGCCGCAGAAATCGGCGTATTGCTGGCTGCCGACGTATTCATCACCAGTTACCAGGCGGCAGCTGCCGGGCTCATCACCGGTGACATGCTCGCTGCGGCCCACATGGGTGCCAGTGATGCCCGTGCCCCGAAGCGTGTGCAAGCTTGCAACCTTGGTAGGAGCCCGTCCAGTCACCTGGCCTTGATCGGATATGTACTGGGAGCCGGTGAGCTGCTTGCCCGAGCCGGGTTCGTCACCCGTGACAAGGCTTGAGCGACCAACCATCACACCTGAAACTGCCTGACCTCCCTCGGTCTGGCTGCGTCCAACCTTGCGTGGGCTAGGGCTGGGGCTGGAGGTGCCACAGAAGGCTGCTGACTGATTGGCGGAAACGTATTCGGTGCCGGTGACGTTTTTGCAGGTACCGGGCTCATCGCCGGTCACCTTTTCAGAGCGACCGACCTCATTACCAGTGACCCGGTTGCCGTGGGTGGTGGCGCTAACGCGAACTTTTGCAGGTTGACTTGTCACTGGACCGCTCTGGCAGAAAGCCTGGAACACCTCGGCGCCGAGATATTCGGTGCCCGTAATGGCGCGGCAGGTAGCTGCTTCGTTACCGGTAGTTTTCTCTGAGCGATTGGCCTGTGTTCCGGTCACCACCTGGCCAGAGCTGGTTTCGCTCACTCCCACTTTCCAGTGGGCTTCTGCGGCTGCTGCCTGCTTGGCGCCGTGGCGGTTTGGGCCAGAGGGGCGGGTGCCGCCGGCTCTGCTGGAACCAGCGCTGCCAACCTTGGCCCGCAGTTCACGCACCTTCTGGGAAAGTTCGCGGGCACTCATATCAGGGTTGCCCTGGCGGGATACCGAAGCGGCTGTAGTGCTCTTGGGCGTGTTAGCTGACTTGCCACGCTTCGAGAGAGCTTCTCTGCGGGCGAGCACAAGGGCCCGGCTTGGATCCAGTTGGGAGAGGCGCTTGGCTGTGGCACGGCGATCGCCACCACTACTACTTGTTTGGCTAGTGCGATTACTGAGGCTTGTTAGGGCCGGTGCAGCAGCGGTTTCGCCCTGGCATTTGCACTTGGCTTCCGCTGCAGGTGCCTGGGCTTTTGGTGCAATTTTGGCCACGTCCGTGCGGGTGCGGTCGCTGGAGGTGTCGGCACGTTTGCCGCGTTTGGAAAGGGCTTCCCGTCTGGCAAGCACCAAATCTCTACTGGGATTGGCGATTGGACGGGCCTGGGTCGTCCGGCTGGAGCCGGTGGGTGCAGCAAGGCTGCGCTGGGAGGCAGCACCCCGGGCGTTCACGGCCGGGGCAGCCTTGGCCACCGATGCTGGGGCCTCCATCGCTGGGGCTGTGCGGGTGGGGCGAGCGTCTTCAACCGAGCGCACACGGCTCGGACCGGAAGTGAACCGGTTGGCGGCTTTTTTGCCACCGTTAGTGAGGGCCTTGCGGCGCTCTAGAGCTGCTTCCCGGCTGGATGAGCTGGCCATGTCCGCCCGTCGAATGGAATATCTGGAAATGTGCTGACCAGTTCGCAGCGCGAACTAGCCCGCAGAGGAAAAGAGTTGGGGCTCAGGCCAATGGCTCGAGCCCCGGAAGGGCTGGGATCAGCGTCCTTCGAAAACCACGAAGCAGGAACCCTGGCTTTGGGTATAAGCGTCGTAGCCCACCAAGCGAACGTGGTGGTCGGGGTAGGCGCGGTGACAAGCCTCAAGCTCATTCACGATCACACCCAGATCCTTCTCGCCGAAGAAGGGCAGCTTCCAATAGGACCAATAGGTCGCCATGGAGTTGCTGGGATGGACATGCTCAACGAGCGGGCTCCAACCCTGGGCGATGATGTAAGCGATTTGGTCGTAGATCTCGTCCTGAGTCATCGGCGGTAGGAAGCCGAATGTCTCCAGGGTGGCGACTGTTTGATAGTCACCCACGGTGCTCTTAAAAGGCATGGGGATCCTTGTGTGGATGGAATGTTTGAACCTTGTATAAAAGGCTCTTAATCTCGTTAGCAGAGATTAATTTAATCTCAAGTTCTGAATATTCCGTTCTGGGAGGTGAGTAGGCAAGTTGTGCTTGCCCCACTCACCAACTCAGACTGGCGATTTCAGGTGTCGAGCTTGTCGACGGTGTCGAACTCGAACTTGATTTCCTTCCAGGTCTCCAGGGCGATAGCTAGCTCAGGGCTGTGCTTCGCTGCTTCCAGAAGGATGTCGCGGCCTTCGCGCTCGATTTCACGACCGGCGTTGCGGGCTTTGACGCAGGCTTCGAGAGCCACGCGGTTAGCAGCAGCACCAGCAGCCGAACCCCAGGGGTGACCGTGGGTACCACCACCGAACTGCAGCACGGAGTCGTCGCCAAAAATGGCAACCAGTGCGGGCATGTGCCAGCAGTGGATACCGCCGGAAGCCACGGCGAACACGCCGCCCATGGAGCCCCAGTCTTGGTCGAAGAAGTTGCCGCGGCTGCGATCTTCGGGGACGAAGGATTCGCGCAGTTGGTCGATATAGCCGAGGGTCGACTGGCGGTCACCCTCCAGCTTGCCGACCACCGTGCCGGTGTGCAGCTGGTCACCACCGGAGAGACGCAGGCACTTTGCCAGCACTCGGAAGTGAATACCGTGCTTGGGATGGCGGTCAATCACAGCGTGCATGGCACGGTGAATGTGCAGCAACATGCCGTTCTTGCGGCACCACTTGGCAAGACCGGTATTAGCGGTGAAGCCACCAGTGATGTAGTCGTGCATGATGATGGGCTGGCCCAGTTCTTTAGCGAACTCGGCGCGCTCATACATCTCTTCAGGAGTTGCAGCGGTGCAGTTGAGGTAGTGCCCCTTCTTCTCGCCTGTTTCCTGCTGAGCCAAGTTGGTAGCTTCAGCAACGAACTCGAAACGGTTCTGCCAGCGCTGGAAAGGCTGGGAGTTGATGTTTTCGTCGTCCTTGGTGAAGTCCAGACCGCCGCGTAGGCACTCATAGACAACCCGGCCGTAGTTCTTACCGCTCAGGCCGAGCTTCGGCTTGATGGTGCAACCCAGGAGAGGACGGCCGTACTTGTTCATACGGTCGCGCTCAACCACGATGCCGTTCGGGGGACCCATGCAGGTCTTGATGAACGCCATCGGGAAGCGGATGTCTTCCAGACGCAGGTGGCGCAAGGCCTTGAAGCCGAACACGTTGCCGACCAAGGAGGTCAGCACGTTGGTGATGGAGCCTTCCTCGAACAGATCGAGGGGATAGGCAATAAAGGCATAGAAGGCTTCCTTGTCGCCAGGAACGTCTTCGATGCGGTAGCAACGGCCTTTGTAGAAGTCGAGGTCGGTGAGGAGCTCGGACCACACGGCAGACCAGGTGCCGGTTGAGGATTCAGCGGCCACAGCAGCGGCAACTTCTTCGCGGGGGACGCCTTCCTGGCCGGTGCACTTGAAGCACGCCAGCAGGTCGGTGTCTAGGGGGATGTAATCAGGAGTCCAATACGTGTCGCGGTACTCCTTAACCCCGGATTCGTACTTCTTAGCCATGAATGATTCTCCGGTTGGGTCGGTAAGGGAAATGGGTTGGTTAACGCCTCAGACGTTGGTCAACTCAGTCCTTCTGACCGGCGTAGTTGCCGTTGCCGAGGGCAGGCTCCACTTCGCGGTGGGGGCGCGCAATGATGTGCGCTGCCACAAGGCCGTCGCCCACGCGCTCGCAGGCATCGGCCCCGGCGCGCACAGCTGCGTTGACGGCGCCGGTTTCACCGCGCACCATCACGGTGACGTAGCCGCCACCGACGAACTCACGACCGATAAGGCGCACTTCGGCGGCCTTGGTCATGGCGTCAGCCGCCTCGATCGCGGGCACCAGCCCCCGAGTTTCGATCATGCCGAGGGCGATGCCCATGGATTCAGTTGCCATTACCTGCTCCTGGTGGAGGTGGGGTTGAATGTTCGCTCGCAACCATGGTCGGCAGCCAAACCCCCCGTCAAGCCATTTGGCCGGAACCGACCATCACTGTTGCGTCGCCTTTAGATAAGACAGGCTGATCAGTGCATCACAAAACGTTAGGCAATGCTTGCCATTGCAGTGCTGGCAAGGGGTTTCAGCCCCACCAAACCCGTTTTGATCAAAATTTGCTTGCCCAGCACCTAGAGGGCCTCGGCGTCTGTGACGTACGCCACTCCGCCGTAGTAGGTCAAAAGGGGGCGCAGAGCAGCCCGCAGTGCATCCAGCAAGTCCGCTTCGCAGAACACGATCACATGGGCATTGGCGCCTAGACCGCTGAATTCCATGCCCTCGGACACGGAGCCATGCGGACCCTTGCCGGTGACGTGCCTGACTACGGAGTAACCGGGCACACCCGCTATTTCCATTGCCTGGATCACCGCATCCAACTCCCGCTCGCTGAGGATCAGTTCGAGGCGTTTCATTGATTTATCCGGCGGTAGGAAGCAAGGCCTTAATCATGGCCATGTAGAGGGGAATACCAACAATGATATTGAAGGGAAATGTGACTCCCAGCGCTGTAGATATATACAAACTGGGATTGGCCTGCGGCACTGTCATTCGCATCGCTGCTGGTACCGCGATGTAGGAGGCGCTAGCGCACAGCACCACAAACAGCAGAGCATTGCCAGGTCCAAGGCCCAGACCTCGGGCGATCAGGGTGCCTACTAGGGCATTGAAAAGTGGCATCAACACCGAAAAACCGATCAGAAAGGCTCCCGCTTGTCGTAAATCTCGGATCCGTTGGGCCGCAACGATCCCCATGTCCAACAGGAAGAAGCTGAGGGCTCCATAGAAAAGTTTGTCGGTGAATGGCAGCATTTTGTCGATGCTTGCTGGGCTGAATGCTGCAACCAATAAGCCAATCGCCAGACTCCCTACCAGCAGAAATACCGAGCTATTTAAAAATGACTCCCGCAGCACCGAGCTCCAGCCCATCTTCGGCCCCGCTGCTTGCTGGGTGGGGGCTGCCAATTTGACCAGCAGCAGTCCCACAATGATGGCCGGCGATTCCATCAGGGCCAGGGCAGCCACCATGAAGCCATCGAAGGGCAGGTTCTGGGTTTCCAGAAAGCTCTCGGCGGTGATGAAGGTCACCGCGCTGATCGATCCGTAGGTGGCGGCAATGGCGGCGGCATTAAACCCATCCAGCCTGGTTTTAAGCACCACATAGCTGTAGAGAGGCACCAGTAGCGACATCGCCATCGCGGCGGCGATGGTGGGCAGCACTTGACCACCGAGGCCGCTGTGCTCCAGCTCCAAGCCACCTTTGAATCCGATGGCGAGCAACAAATAGAGGGAGAACAGCTTTGGGATTGGGGCTGGAATTTCCAGATCCGATCCCACCAGTACGGCGGTCACGCCAAGGAAAAAAAACAGCACCGGTGGGCTGACCAGGTTCTGCAGAATCAGGCTTGGGTCCATCGGTTACCCCTGGAACCCAATCACGCGGGAGCCAAGGCGTTTACCAACCGTAGGTCTGCTGCAGGAAATAAGACACCTCCTTGGGGGACAATGACTTGCCCCGATTCCTGCTGAATGCCGATCCTGGTCGTGGCCAGTGGCAACCCCCACAAGGTGGCCGAAATCGGCGCGATGCTTGAGCTGGTTGAGCTGGATGTCCTGCCCCAGCCGCCCGGTCTCGATATTGAAGAAACGGGAGCGACCTACCTCGCTAACGCCCGTCTCAAAGCCGAGGCTGTTGCCCGCATCACCGGCCACTGGGCCCTCGCCGACGACTCAGGCATCGAGGTGGATGCCCTGGATGGAGCTCCGGGTGTTTTTTCGGCCCGCTACGCCCCCACCGACCACGAGCGGATTCACCGTCTGTTGAAAGAACTAGGCGACAGCCTTTATCGCGGAGCCAGTTTCCGCAGCGCCATGGCCCTGGCCGATCCATCCGGCACCACCAGGGCCGAGGCAGAGGGGATCTGCCGCGGCCAGATATTGCGCGCTCCCCAGGGTCATGGCCCTGGTTACGACAGCCTTTTTTATGTGCGCGAGGCAGGATGCTCCTACGCCCTGATGGGCCCCCACCTCAAGGCCAAGCTCGGCAGCCGCGGCAAGGCAGCTCGGGCGCTTGCCCCGAAGTTGCTCCGCCTGCTGGAGCTGAGCAACTAATGGTCCATTGCCAATAACTCAATTGCCAGTTGCTCAATTCTCAGAGCAAGCCCCTTGGTCAGCTGGCCTTGTTGTTGATATGACTGATCGCCCGCATCGCGGCGGCGGCTGCCTCCTCCACATCACCCTCCCGCCCCGCCAGGGTTAGACGGCCAAAGGCGCCCACGGCTTTCACGTCCACCACAGTGATGTTGGAAGCCTTTTCTGCCTCATTGGCTGCGATCAGCACGTAACCGGCGGGCTCGGTTTCCAGGATGAACATGCTCATCCCCGCTTGAATCATCGATCCGCGCCGGTTCTGGCGATTGATCAGCACGGCGTGGTCAGGGGTGATCGCCCGGATGATCTCGGTCCAGCTGACCTCGCAACGGCTGCGGAGCTCCACCCGGCTGCCGATGGCCTCAAGCACCACGTCGCCGGAGTGGAGGACGTTGCTCTGATCGCGGTGGTAGAGCGCCAAGGAGCCGAAGGCCCGCTCCACGATCATCTGGCCAAGCCGCACCGTGCTGGCCTTGAGGGCAATGTCGGTGACCCGGTGCACAGCCATGCCCGGAGATACCTCCAGCCACAAGCAGGCGTCACCGGGAATGGGCAGGAAGCCCTGGCTAACCGTGCCCATGTAGGCAGCTAACTGGGGCTGCAGCGAATCAAGAAATACGTATGTGCGCAGCTCAATCGACTGCACATGGCTGGATTGGCGTGCCAGCCGGGAGCCCTCGCTGTCGGTGGTAATCACACAACTGGCGCCTGAGCTGTCGCTGCCCACCCGGGTGCCAGTGATCTGGGTGCCGCCACTTGAGCTTGAGCCAAGCGCCATCTCCCGACGCCGGCGCAGCGCCAGTTCGTCTCGGGAGGGAAGGCGGGATGGCAAGGGGAAATCCTTCGAACAGCTAGCCCTCACATCGGCATTGCTGCGGCTGGATCTTAACCCTGAAGCCCCCTGCCCCTTGCCCATCGCGGCTGAGCCGGTACCGTCCGGCCAACGTTCAGGGGACGTCCATGGCCACCCGCCGCACCGCTTCTAGCTCCACTCGCAGCCAGGCTGCCCAGGCCGAACCCATGCCCGCTGGAGACACTGTCAACAGTGCTCCGATGCCTGAATGGATGGCCCAGGCAGCAGCCCAGGGAGTCAAGCCGGAGCAAGCACTGGCTTTCATCGGTATGGGATTGATGCAGAAGATGGCCGGTTCGGCCCACGACCTGCCCTGGCTTTGGTCTGAGGCCGAAGACGGTGGCCAGGCCGATCTGGCTGCTTTGCGGCAACGCCTCGAGCTCACCCAGCTGGCCGTCCAGACCGGGGCACCCCTCAGCACTTCCGAGGTGAGTCAGCTGCTTGGTGCCCGCCCCACCAGTGAAACGGTTGAGCGAGGCGGCCTCAAGGCCCGCCGCCTTAGCCGCAACGTCTGGAAACTGAGCCTCGCTGAAGAAGCATCCAGCCGCAGCGACGATGCCTTCCGCCGCCGCTTTTAGGCCGGCGTCAGCCCCACCAACTTCATTGATTCCTCCCACAAGGTCTGCGCCGTTTCAGGGTTGCTGGCCTTGTCGGAGAGCTCCTGACTGAATTGCCGTCCCCCTTTGGTTTGGCGGTTGCCCCAGCTCCAGTGCACACCCGAGGCGGAAAAATCTGGATCGGCCACCACCTGGCCAACCCGATCTCCTGCCAATGCCTGGCTTACATATCCGCCGGTGATATTTTTCTGGAACCAAGGAAAAATAGTCTGAAACGCCCGCGGCGTGCTGCGGAAAAGGGGCGAGTCGGCAACGCAGCCTGGGTATAGCGAGCTGAAAACGATGCCGGTGCTTTCGTGCAGACGACGATGCAGCTCCTGGGTCGTGATCATGTTGCAGAGCTTGCTGTCTTTGTAGGCCTTGCCAGGTTTGAAGGCCTTGCCGTTGGCCATGGCGATAGGGGCCTTAAATCCGGCCTTGAAGCCGGCACAGTCGCCTAGGTCCGCTGGAGCTGGGATCGGAATCTTGCCGCCCAGTTCCTTGGAGTTGGCCGTCACGGTGCCGAGAATCACCACCCGCCGCGAGGGGTGGCTTGAGCGCTGCAAGTCGCCCAGCAGTAGCTGAATCAGTAAAAAGTGCCCCAGGTGATTGGTGGCCATTGATATTTCGTAGCCCTGCGGGGAGCGCTCCGGCTGCTTTAGCCGCGGTTTGTAGACAGCCGCATTGATCACCAGGGCATCCAAGGGGCGTCCCAGTGACGCCACCAAAGCTTCGACTCCCACCCGAACGCTGTCGAGATCGCCGAGGTCAAAACGCAGATGACTGAGCTGATCTGTAGGAATCCCCAGGCTGGCTGCGGCAGCAGCGGCTTTAACGGGATCACGGTTGGCCGTCACCACATGCCAGCCGCGTTTGGCGAGGGCACTTGCGGCATTGAGGCCCACCCCTGAGGTGGTGCCGGTGATCAAAACCGTTCCGGCGGCTGCTGTTGCGGCCATCAAGTGAATTGAGACAGGGGCCCCAACCTACGGGGTTGCCTGCTGCCAAACCACCCGCAGGCGATTGGGGGCAATCCATTGATTTTGCTCGCGGATCAGACGCTGCTCCCCTTCCACCATGAACAGATGGTCAAAGCGTTCGCGTGCTTTGGAGAGTTTGGCCCGTTCAAGGCCGAGCACCGCCGAGAGCTCTCCCTGGCGCTCCATCCGCTCCTGATAAGCGGTGGCAAGTCGTACCAGGCTGACGCCAGCGACCACAACAAGGCCAACCTTGAGAGCCAGTCCGATCACGCTGCAGAGCAATTCTTGCCGCTCACTTGAGAGGGCTTGCAGTGCGGCTGCTTCACCGCCAGTAATTATCTGGGGATCAGGCTGAGACGCAGTATTGGAGAGCGACGCAGGTTTGCGGAGGGAAGCAGGCCTGGAATCCGCACCAGAAAGCGGCTTTCTTTCTCGCCGCAAGGGCTGATTTTGCCTGGCCTGATAACTGGATGGGTGGAGAGGCGGCATGGGGGCAACGAGGGATCAAACCCCGCTGGGGCCTAGACGCTTTTAGCTAGCCAGGTGCAACTTGCCAAGGGGTAAGGCTTGCCAAGGACCAATGGCCAGCTTCTCAGGCTTTGTAAAGGCTGAAGCAGAGGCGAACGGCCAGCACGCCCGCATGGGCGGCCACCACCAGGGCAATCAGCACTTCGGCCTGGCTGAGAGTGGAAACCATGGGAGGGCAGAAAGCAACTGGATTCGCCCCATTCTTTGCCCTTAGGTGGCTACGGTCCAGCTTGTCCCGCCCTGCTGTCACAGCTCTTGATGGCCCCTGTGGAGATTTCCGAGAGCCAGATCCGACAGTTGGATCTTGCAGCTCTCCAGCCCTGGTTCAGCCTTATCCCTGATGCTCTTGTCCAGCAGGCTGGTTCCCTGGAGCTTCACTTCAATTGGCCCCGTGCCGACGACGACCCCCGGGAGCTGTCGGAAATTGCCGAGTTGCGGCTTTGGTCCCTGCGGGCCGATGCGGAAGCTCCCTGGCTGCCCCTGCTGCTGGAGCGTGGCGGCGGCCAACTCACCCGCCACGTGGCGATGGTGCTGCCCCACCAATTCAGCCGCACGGAGGGCATCCGTTTTGCCCCCGAGTCCCTGGAGCTTTGGATCACCCACAGGCTTTTCAGCCTTGATGCCTGGGCGCGCCTGCACGGTTTGAGTTGCCGTCAGGGCTTAGCCCAGATGGCTGCGGTTCTTGGCTACGAGCTAGACGGAGGCTTCTGGGCGCCACTTTCAGCCGGGGCGGCTCAGTAGTAGTGCCAGGGCCCTGCGACCGCTGTCGAGCGCAAGTATGAAAGTTAAAGCCCGTAGTAGCCACGTCAGCTGACCGTCGCTGACCCGATCCAGCCTGGTGGCCGACCAGTGGGCGGCAACAGCTGCTGTGCCTCCTAGGAGCATCCCGATCGGCAGCAGTGCTCGGCCATCCAGCAGGAAGGTGGTTGAGGCGACTGAGGCCGAGGTGAGCACCGCCAGGGTGCTGAAGCGGATTGCCAGGTGAATTGGCACCTGCATCAGCTGCACCATCAAGGGAACCATCACCAGGCCACCGCCGAGACCGAGCAATCCGGTGGCCATGCCTGCGACCATGCCGGTGGCTGTCAAACCCGCCAACTTCAAGCTGGCGGTATCGATGGCAGCCTGCGCCGACGGGGGGCGAAAGCTCAAGGCCAGTCCTCCGTACATCACCGCCTGCATTGCGAGCAACATCCAGCCATGAAGCACCAGCCCAACCTGGCTGAAAAGGCCTGCACCAAGGCCTGCACCCAGCACAATCGCCAAGCCCCCGCGCCAGGGAAGGCTGCGGTTGCGCAGGTGGGCCCAGGTGCCACCCAGGGTGGTGGGCACGATCGCCAGGGTGCTGGTGGCCAGGGCCTGGTGCGGATCAAGTCCGGCTAGCAGCAATAGGGGTGAAAACACCAGCCCTCCGCCGATGCCCAGCACTCCCGACAGCAGACCCGCCAGCAGGCCAAGGGGCAGATAGGGCAACAGGCTCCACAACATCCGGGCAACCTGGCGTAATGGATCACTCTCCAGCATCTCCCCTCCCAGCCATGCGGCTGCTGCCCAGCAGCTGCCATCCGGGAGCCAGGCAGATGGCGATAGACAGCCTGCTGCTGGACCAACGGGCACCGGCCTTTCGGCTCTACTCCTGGCAGCGCCCGACCCTGTCTCTGGGGTTTCACCAGCGCTGCATAGAACCCCATTGGCAGGCGCTGGCAGCGGCGGGGGTGATCGATTTGGTGCGGCGACCCAGTGGCGGCCGTGCCGTGCTCCACGCCGGAGAGCTCACCTACGCCCTGGTGTGGCCTGATCCCCCCCTATCGCGTCAGGAGACGTACGGCAGCGCTTGCGCCTGGCTTGTGAATTGCTTTGCCGCATTGGGACTGCCATTACAGGCAGGCCGCCAGGCCGCCAGCCCACAACCCAGCAGCTGCTTTGCCACCAGTACGGCTGCGGATCTAGGGCACGCCAGCGGCGTCAAGCGGGTTGGCAGCGCCCAGCTCTGGCGCCGCGGCTGCCTGCTGCAGCACGGCTCGATTCTTTTGGAGCCACCCGCTGACTTATGGAAGCTTGTGTTTGGCGGGCCGCCACCCCAATTGCCAGTTCTGCCCATAGACCGCGCTGAGCTGGAGCTGCGTTTGATCGAAGCGGCCCAGGCTGAGCTGCCTGCGGCGGCGGCCGGTAACAGGACCATCCCCCTCAGCAGCGAGGAATGGGAACAGATTGCAGCGACCGAGGCCAGTTACGGGCTGGCTTTGGCTGGCCCCTCCTCGCTTGCTTCACCAGAGGCCACCATGGAGCGCACCACCTGGGCTAAGGCCAGGCCAAGTGGATAGGTGCCTTGGCGACGGGCGGCCTCAAGCATGGGAGTGGGCAGGCGCAGGCCCAACTTGGCAAGCACCGCCTCGCCGAGCTCGGGGCGTTCGATGGTGCCGCAGGGGAGGCCGGCTGGGCTTAGCACCAGCAGCCGGTTGCGGCCGCTTTCCTCGAGTTGCTGCACCGCTTGCCACAGCGGTGCCGACTCCCGGATGGAGGGCAGGCTCGAGAGGGGCTGGATGTGGTCGCCGATGCTGTCCGTATCCCAACGCTGCACTGGCAGTTGTTGCAGGGGCTTGTCGTCGATGAAGCCCTGCCAGCGGCCGCGATCGCAGACCAGCAGCCAGTCGCCTTGGTCGACCTCGCTGGCTTGGGAGACACGCATCTGGCTCAGTTCCCGTAACCGACCTGCCGCCTCAAGCACCCGAAATCGCCGCCCAGCCGCATCCCGTACTTTTAGTTCGTTGAGGGTTTGCTGTAAGGCGAGCATTTGGCGCTGATTGCGCGAGGCCCCAAGTCCAAACCAGCCCAGCAGCATCAACCAGGCGCCGCTGAGGCCCCCTCCGCGCAGCAGCACCACGGTGCCCATGCCAATGGCCAACAGGGAAAGGAAGCGCCCGCAGCTGTTGGCAACCTCCACGCCGCGCCGCTGGCTACCGCTCGCCTGCCAAACCAGGGCCTTCACAATCAAGCCCCCATCCAGCGGTAGGCCGGGCAGCAGGTTGAACAGGGCCAGCACCATGTTGAGGGTGCCCAGTTCTGAAACCATGGCGCCCAGCAGGGGGGAGAGATGGGCGGCTGGATGGGTCGCTGCCAGTAGTCCCACACCCAGTACCAGGCTTACAGCAGGGCCAGCAGCTGCCACCAGCAGAGCGCCTCGGGCGGTGCTGCACTCGCGCTCCACGCTGGCTACGCCGCCGAGCAGGAACAAGGTGATGCTGCGCACCTCAACCCCCTGGGCCAGGGCCACCAGGGAGTGGCCCAATTCGTGTAGGAGCACCGAAACGAACAGCAACATCGCCGTAACTAACCCCAGACCCCAGAGCACCGCACCGCTCATCGGATCTTTGAGGGTGAGGCTGTAGTGCTGTTGGAAGGCCGCGGTGGCAAGCACCAAGATCACAAACCAACTGGGGTGGATCCGTAGGGGGATGCCCCGAATTTTGAAAATTTGCCAGCCTTCTCCCACTGCCCTCTGTCTTGGTGTCTGATCCTAGAAAGGGGTGACAGCCTTTGCCCTCGCCATGGCATCCCCCCTGCTGAAGATCTGTGGGTTGCGGGAAACGGACCAGGCCGCAGCGGTTGCTCAACTGGGGGTGGATGCGATCGGCGTGATCGGAGTGCCGGGCTCGCCTCGCTTCCTTGATGCTGAACACCGGCCGGCACTTTTTGGGGCGATGCGGGCCGCGGCGCCTGGCTGCCGAGGTGTGCTGGTGGTGGCCGATCCGCTCGAGCAGCAGTGGGCCCAACTAGAGCTGGGACAGGGTCATGATGTGGTGCAGTTGCACGGCTCAGAAACACCCCAGCTCTGCGGCCAGCTGCGCTCCCGCTTGGGCTGTGAGATCTGGAAAGCCCTGAGGATTCGCAGGCCGGAAGATCTGCAGCGGGCCGTTGACTACTCCCTAGTGGTGGATGCCTTGCTTCTCGACGCCTGGGTGCCCGACCAGTTGGGCGGTACCGGCCACCGCATTCCGATTGAGTGGCTGCAGGGTTTTACGCCAGTTCTTCCCTGGTGGCTGGCGGGGGGCATTCGGCCCGACCGGGTGCCAGGAGTGCTGACCCAGCTGCGCCCCACAGGCCTCGATGCCTCCAGCGGCGTGGAGCGAAGCCCAGGCAATAAGGATCTCGATCAGGTTGAAGCGCTAGTGGCTGCGGTACGGGTTGCTGGCCTCGCTGGGCCTTCCCAGTCAAGATTGGTGGGTCTTGCCCCTTCTTGATGGGTTTGTTTCGTACATCTGCGCTTCTTCGTCCATCCCTCTGGGCCCTGGCGTTGACCATTGGCTCGGGTTTAGGACTAGGCCCGCTGGCACCGGTACGGGCCCAGGACCTAGTGGGCTGCCAGCTGGTGGATGGCCAGCTTTCCTGCGTACCAGGGGTGAGTGCCGACCCCCAGTCCCAGATCCGTGCCCTACGCCAGCAGATCAATACGGATCTGCAACAGGAGAGTGCTGTTCAGCAGCAAATCGATGGTTTGCAGCAGCTGGTGCTCCAGGGTGAAGCCGTGCAGGGGGCAGTACTACAGGCCACGGCCTTAGCCGACGTATTGGCCGCATTGCCACCCTCAGCGTTTCATTGGTACCGACGTAGCCCTGGTGCCAACCAGTGGCTGCTGATTGACGGCGCAACAGGGCCCAGCTACGTATTGCAGCTTCAAGACGTTTCAGCCCAGGTAATGGTGGTGATATCAGTGCCAGCCCAAGGTGGTGGTTCTAGCCGGCAGGCTTCGCCGGCCATTGGACCAATTGGCAGCAAACCCTGAGGTTGATTTTCGGGGAGGTTGGTCTTCGGGGAGGTTGGTCTTCGGGGGAAGGTGACTTTCTACCTAAGGCTTTCGCTCTAGGTAGAAAGCATGCACTCCTGCTGCTTAACCAGCTCGAAAAATTCAGCCTTAAGGCTTGGATCTATACGGAAATCGCCCCGCACCACAGAATTGACCATGCTGGTTTGGGGCTCCTTCACACCACGCCACTTCATGCAGTAGTGCTGGGCTTTTACCAAAATCGCCAGACCTTGGGGCTCGCAAAGACGCTCGATCTCATCGGCCAAGATCATTACAGCCTCTTCCTGAATATGAGGCCTTGAGAATACCCAATCGGCAACTCTAGAGAACTTGGATAGGCCAATTACCCGATCGCCGGGCTTGATACCAATCCAGCAATTGCCCAAAATGGGCACCAGGTGGTGTGAACAGGCTGAACGAACGGTAATGGGACCAACGGTATAAATTTCATCCAGCTTTTTAACATTTGGAAAGCTGGCGATCTTGGGCTGCTCGTGGTAGCGCCCCTTAAAGACTTCGTGCAGGTACATCCTGGCGACACGCTCAGCTGTCTCCTCGGTGTTGTGATCTTTGTCTATATCGATGACGAGACTACGTAGCAATTCGCGAACCTTGCCCGCCACCTCAATCTCCAACTGCTCGAGCTCACCATCGCGCAGATGGTCAGCAATGTTGTCGTTTGCGAGGTAAGCGACTCCTGCAGCGTCAAGACGCTCACGGATTCGCAGACTTATGGGCAGGGGAGCTGAATCGGGTGTAATGGAGAGCGAAGGAATGCTTGACGGCAGGGTGGAAGTCATAGGAGTGCTCAAAGCGCGCCGGCGGCCGGCATGAGGGTGAGATCTTCCACCACTGAGGTGGCTGGCTGTTGGGCCAAGTACAGCAGGGCTTCAGATGCCCTTTCGACGTCAAGCATGGCACGGCGATCGAACGTGCTGTGGACGTTTTCGCTCTCCCAGAGAGGCGTATTCACCGCACCTAGGGTAAGGGTGCTTACCCGTATGCCAAAGGGGCGTTCTTCGACTGCAAGGCATCGACTAAGGGAGAGGAGAGCGGCCTTGCTAACGCAGTAAGCGCCCCAGTCGGGGAAGGCTTGGTGGGCTGCATGGCTGTTCAGATTGATGATATGTCCGCCGCCAGCCTGCCTGAGTCTTGGAAGCAGCGACTGGCACACCTGAAATACGGCAGTGAGATTGAGCTGCATCAACCGTTGCCATTGCTACAGGGGCATCTCTGCCAAGGAGCCTGTATAGGCAACGCCGGCATTATTAATTACAACAGTGGGGGTGAGGCCTCGGCTGCAGAGGTCTTCCAATCCCGGAGCAATAGTGGCAGGCTCGGCGAGATCGAGGCCGATGGATTCGATTCTCCTGCCAGTTGGCTTTAGATCCGTCGCAAGCGAATCGAGGTCCGCAGTAGTCCTGGCGAGCAGGAGCAAATCGTAGCCGGCAGCGGCAAACTTGTGGGCTGCTGCTGCACCTATGCCTCGCGAGGCGCCGGTGATCAGAGCAACAGGTGCTGAATCAGGCAAAGGCAGGCTCTGGGAGGCAACGGGACCTGAAGCAAATCTTAAGAGCTGGGGGAAGCAATTGGGGACTCGCTGTCGAGCACCCTTCCCATGCGGCGGAATTTGGCGTAGCGCTGCTCGATCAATTGGGATTCACTTAGGCCCTGCAGTTGGCTGAGTTGCTCCAGTAGGGCAGATTTCAGGGTCTCAGCGGCCTGGAGAGGAGCCGAGTGGTTGCCGCCGGCAGGCTCGGGCAACACCAGGTCAACGATGCCGAGCTTGAGCAGATCAGGGCCTGTGATCTTGAGAGCCTCAGCGGCAGTGGAGGCCTTGCCTGCGTCCCGCCACAGGATCGAGGCGCAGGCTTCTGGGCTGGCCACTGTGTAAACGCTGTGCTCGAACATCAGCAGCCGGTCGGCTACACCGATGCCCAGGGCGCCACCAGATCCGCCTTCGCCGATCACCGTGGCAAGGATCGGCACCCGCAGCCGGAACATCTCACGCAGATTGACGGCGATTGCTTCACCCTGCCCTTGCTCCTCGGCCAGCACCCCCGCGTAGGCCCCCGGCGTATCGATGAAACTCAAAATCGGCAGGCGAAAGCGATCGGCATGCTCCATCAGCCGCATCGCCTTGCGATAGCCCCCTGGGGATGCCATGCCGAAGTTGCGGGCGACATTCTCCTTGGTGTCGCGGCCTTTTTGATGTCCGAGCAGCACCACACCCTGCTCACCGATCCTGCCAACCCCACCCACTAGGGCCCGGTCGTCACTGCCACGGCGGTCGCCATGCAGCTCCAGCCACTCATCAGTAATCACCTGGATGTAGTCCAGGGTGCTGGGCCGCTGGGGGTGGCGGGCCACCTGGATCTTCTGGGAGGGCGTCAGGGCATCGAAGATGTCTTTGCGACGCCTGGTGGCAAGGGTCTCGAGCTGCAGCAGCTGCTGACTCACATCCACCTCCGAGTCGCGTGCCAACTGGCGGATCTGCTCGATCTGCTCTTCGAGCTCAACGAGGGGTTTTTCGAACTCCAGCAAGGCGCGGCGGGCCATGGCGGGGATGGGCAAGGGGACGAAAGGTATTCAGGCAGTAGTCAGGGCCGGGGTGGGATCGATCTGGGCGGACAGCCCCAGGGCCTGGAAGCCATGGCGCAGGGAGGCGGCACCGATCAGATCCATCTTGTCGAGGCTGATGTTGTTGCGCCCCCAGCTGAAGTTGGTGTGGATACCTTCGAACTCCAGCAGGATGGCCTCGGCGAAACAGGCAAACATCTGACGTTTGGGGTTGTCCATTTCAGCCATTTCCATCATTTGCCAGGTGATGTCGCTGAAAAACTCAACGATGCCGCCCTTCAATACGTGGATGCCGTTGCCACTGGCCTTGGTGTCTAGGTTTTTCGGGTAGCCGCCGTCGATCATCAGGCAGGGCGACTTAAGACTGGCAGCATCAATGCTCAGCGTTTGGGGCAAGCTGGCCACCCACACCACTACATCGGCTTCCGGTAGGGCCTCCTCCAGCTTGAGGATCCGGCCGCCGCCAAGCTCCTGCTGTAGGTCCAGCAAGGGTTGGGCCTGGCGCGCGACCAATAAGAGCTCCTTGACTCCAGTGCGCTGACTCAGCCAGCGGCATACAGCGCTACCGATATCGCCGGTAGCCCCAATGACTGCGACCCGGGCCTGGCTCAGATCAATACCGAGCTTGGGGGCATTGGTTTCCACCTGGCGAGAAATCACCCAGGCGGTGTGGGTGTTTCCGGTAGTGAATCGCTCCCATTCCAAGGTGGTGGAACGGATTTGCTGCTCCTTGAGCAGGTTGAAATTTTCAAAAATGATCGAGGTAAACCCGCCCAAAGCGGTGATATCGATACCATTTTTTTGGGCCAGCTCCATGGCACTGAGCACCTTGCGGCGAGCGGTTTTAAACCGGCTCAGCATTTCTGGCACGAAGCAGGAGTCGATGTATGCCCCTTCTATGGTCTTGCCTGTGGCGCTGGTGACCTGAAGATGCTCCACCAATTGGGGCGGGGCACTACACCAAACGTCGAGGTCACCTTCGGCAAACTCTTCAAAGCCAAGAGTGCGAGCCTTTTCACGGGCAGCCTCGAAGCTTGTGGAGTGACCGATCAGGCCGAACATGGGCAACCCCAGGGGATGTCGCGGACGCTACATCTTGCCACGACACCCCTGGCAGGAGGCTTCACCCGATCAATGCAGCAGCTGCCATTTTGGCGATCTCCCTGGAAGTGAAGCCAACTTCGAGCAGAGCCTCTTGGTAGGAGGTGAGGAAATCGGCCATCAAATCCTCCTGGTCCATTTGCAGAACAGCCGCGTCGCCAGCGACCTGCTCAAGCATCTTGCGCACCAGAGGCAGATTCTCACGGTTTGCCTGCTCCAGCTCCCCTCGCACCGTTTCAAGGTTGGCTTTCAGCCATTCCTGACCGTAATTAAGGTGTGTGTACTCATCTTTGACTACACCTTCGGTGATCTTGCGGGCAAATGGATCAGCTACAGGAATATAGATATGATAGGCCGAAATGGCAAAGGCCTCAATCAGAATGGCCTGAATCAAAAGACAGGTTGTGACCTTGCCTTCAGCTAAAGCCTTCTGAAAGTTGTTGTGCAGGGGAGAGAAGAACTCCTTAGCAAACGGCATGTCAGCAGTGACGCCGAGGTTGTTGGCGCAAGCTGTGAAGCCCTTCATGTGCTTCAGCTCCATGCGGGCCAATTTGGTCAGCTCCTCAGCTTGGTCAGGGAGCAGCCCACCGATAGAGATGTAATTGTCGTGAGCTTCCTGCTCGCCTTCAATCACGATCGCGTTGATGCGGCTGTAGGCGTCCTTGTAGGTATCAGTGCTGAAGTCGGGCAGTTGGTCTGCAGGAAACGCCTCGGAAACATTGTGAGGAGCAAGAGTTGTCATGGCAGCCGCGCTGTTGGATCTGATCTTGAGACTGTAACCACTCCCTACCGAACTTTGACCGTCCCCTGGCCTGGCCAGGGGCTGGCCAGCAGGGTTTCGAAGCGGTGCTGCCAACCTGCGACCAACCTGTCAAAAAGTTGGGCTCCCAGGGCTGCAGAAGCGCCGCGGGCGTCGCCAACCACTCCGGTGAGGCTGAGTTCCTGGCTGAGCCAGGCAAGCGGGGCGGCCCCTTCCAGGCTCCAGCCCGCGGGGATGACCTCGCCTCGCTTGCCATCGCAGGGGCGCTGCTCGCCCACCAGCTGGGGGGCGAGGTGCAGCATCAGGCTGGTTTCCGCCAGGCCCGCGTGCAGCCCGTCGGAGCGCTCCGGCTCGGGGATCAGCTCGGCGATCCCCTCGGGACCACTCCATAAAAAGCAGGGCAGCACGGCTAGCTCGGGCCGCTCCGCCCGCAGCTGGCGCGCGGCGGTCTGAAGCAGGGATATTTGGCCTCCGTGTCCGTTAAACAACACCAGGCGCTGAAAACCTGTGCCGGCAAGTTCATGGCCTACGGCCACCAGTTGCTCGATCAGGACCTGGGGGGGGAGGCTGATGGTGCCACTGAAACCACGGTGCTCTGGGGAGAAGCCAATGCTCTGCAGCGGCAGCCGCACGATGGGCAGGCTTGGCTCTAGCGCTACCAAAACTGCGTCTAGCACTCGATCGGCAAACAGGCCATCCGTTCCGAGCGGCAGTTGGGGGCCGTGTTGCTCGACCGCCCCCCAGGGCCAGACAACCGTGCTTCCTGGCTGGGCTGCAAGCTCCTGAACCTGCGGCCAGGCCAGCTGCTCAAGGTGGCGCTGCTGGGGCATTTTTTGAGGACTGATCACTACAGTGTGGGGCTCTCAGCCCTTAGTGGAGATGGCCGGTACCGGCAGTCAACCGCCCTCATCCTCATCCCGGCCCGTGCCCCCTGGTCCTGCGCGCCCAGTGCCTGCACGCCCCCAGCCGCTGGCGCCCCTGCGTAAGCCGCCCCAGGTGTTGATGATCCGCAAGGACGAGCCAGCCCCGCAGCCGTCTGCGACTGAGCCTGCGCTTGCTGCAGCTCCCCAGGCTCCCGCTCAGCTCGCTCCCGTTAACCGGGTTGCGGCACCTGCAAGCACTCCTGTCCGAAACGACGACGAGCTGTTTGACCTGGGGTCCATGGAAGGCCTCACCATGGCTGATCTATTGGGCCCTGACCCGAGTCAGAAGCGTGCTCCCAAGGCTGCTGTTGCTGGAGAGCCCAGCACCAAGCCCGCGGCGCGGAGCGTCGACGATTTCGACTTTGACGAAGAAGCCTTTCTGGCGGCTCTCGACGACCACGAGCCCCATGGCACCACTGGAGAGGTGGTGCGCGGCACCGTGATCGGTGTCGAAAGCGATGGCGTTTACGTGGACATCGGCGGCAAGGCGCCGGGTTTCATGCCGAAGAAAGAGTGCGGCCTGGGGGTGATCACCAACCTCAAGGAGACCTTCCCGAAGGGGCTGGAGGTGGATGTGCTCGTCACCGGCGAGCAAAACGCCGATGGCATGGTGACCATCAGCGCCCGTGCCTTGGCCCTGCGCCAGAGCTGGGAGAAGGTGAGGCTCTTGGAGAAGGAGGGCAAGGTGGTGCAGGTCAAAGTGAACGGCTTCAATCGAGGTGGTGTCACCTGTGAACTTGAGGGATTGCGCGGCTTCATCCCCCGTTCCCAGCTGCAGGAGGGCGAAAACCATGAGGCTTTGGTGGGTAAGACCCTTGGTGCCGCTTTCCTAGAGGTCAATCCAGAGACCCGCAAGTTGGTATTGTCCGAGAAGAAAGCTGCAACTGCAGCACTGTTCCAAAACCTGGAGGTGGGTCAGCTGGTCGAAGGCCAGGTGGTGGCTATTAAGCCCTATGGCTTGTTTGTCGATCTAGGTGGTGTGAGCGGTTTGTTGCACCAATCGGCAATTAGTGGAGCTCAGCTGCGGGACCTGCGTGAAGTTTTTGGCCAGGGAGACCGGGTCAAGGCCCTGATCACCGAGCTGGATCCGGGCCGAGGCCGCATCGCCCTCAATACCGCCCTTCTCGAGGGACAGCCCGGTGAACTGCTGATTGATCGAGACAAGGTGATGGCTGAGGCTCCAGAGCGGGCCAACCGGGCCCGCTCCGTGCTGCGCCAGCAAGAACAAGGGGCCGGATGAAGCAGGCCGCTCCAGATTGGGAGCTCGACTACTACTCTCGCCCCATCCTTGAAGAAGATGGCAAAAAGCGCTGGGAGCTGCTGATCTGTTCCACCCCTGAGGTGCCCGGACCAGGGGAGGTAGCGAGCGAATCCTTCCGCTGGGCCCAGGCCTGCCCTGCCACCAGCGTTAATTCGATCTGGCTGAGGGAGGCTCTGGAGGCAGCATTGGCTGGTGCTGCCGCCCAGGGTTTTGGGCCGCCTCGGCGGCTGCGCTGCTGGCGTGGCTCGATGCGCACCATGGTGCAGCGGGCGGCTGAGGGGCTGGGATTGGAGCTGGTGCCCAGCCGCCGTACCTACGCCCTAGTCAACTGGCTGCAGGAGCGGGAGCGCCTGGTGTATCCCCAGGAGCCCGGCTACATGGCGGGCCCGTTAGCACCGCCCCCCCAGGCTTTGCGACCGATTGCGGTTCCCTTGCCGGAAGAGGCGCGGGGCGACAGCTGGGCCTGGGCCACCTTGCCCTTGGGTGCCCTAGCCGCTGCATCGGAGTGGGAGGTTGGCTTTGCTGGCCTCGTACCCCTACCAATGGCGGGGGCTGCCGAGCTGCCGGTGCCGGGCATTCGCCTATTCAGCTCCACCAGGGCCCTGGCCCTGGCCGGCTGGCTGGCTGGGCTCGAACCCGTGCGGCTTGAGATCAGTGGCCCGCAGCTAGTGCTTGAGGCAGGCCTTGAGGATCGCTGGCTACTCACCAACTTGCCGGCTGAGGAGGCAGAGGTGGCGACTGCCGCTTTTGCTGCCGCCCGAGAGCAGGCCGGTGGCCTTCAGTTCCTTGCCGTTCAGGCCAGCGAGCAGGACCAGCGCTTTGAGGGCTTCTGGTTGCTGCGCGATCTTCCCGACGCTTGATTCCCCACAATGGCCGAAGCGGTTGATCCCCCCTTTGATCATCCCGACCGGGACTTCAATTCCTTGCCCGGTTGGACCTGGGTAGGTACCTATGGCGGCTACTACCTCCAGTGCGACCTGCTCCAGTCGTTTGAGCATGGCTTCTTTACACGTCAATGGCAGGGACGGGGGCCTGAGGTGCTGGCGGCTTATGTGAGCGCTGGGGTGAGTGTGCACCGTCTGCGCCAGGTGCACAGTGCCGTGGTTTTGCCAGCCAGCCAGGCCAGCGCCGATCCCTTTCCCGAGGCCGATGGTCTTATTAGTGATGCCGGCGGCCAAAGCCTCTGGGCTTGTGGCGCTGACTGCACCCCGGTGCTGATTGCTGATCCCGCTACTGGCCGGGTGGCGGCTTGCCACGCTGGTTGGCGCGGTGTGGCTGGAGGCATCCTCGAGCGCGCCGTGCAGCAGCTGGTGGATGGAGGCAGTCGGCCGACCGAGCTGCTGGTGGCCCTAGGACCAGCGATCGGCGGTGGTTCCTACCAAGTGCAGCGGCTGGTGTCTGAACAGGTTGCGGCGTCTCTAGCCGCCGCCCCTGATGCGTCTTTGCTGCCTGTTCTGCTTGAGCAGTTGCGTCAGTGCGGCGCTCTGCAGGCCGATCCAGACCCTATTAAAGACCGCCTTGATATTCGCCTTGCCGCCCAGCTCCAACTTGAGCGACTTGGGGTGCCCACGGCGCAAATTGGCCACTGCCCTCTTTGCACAGCCAGCGAACCACTGCTTTTTCACTCCTGGCGGCGCGATCAGGTGAAGGCGGTGCAGTGGAGCGGCATTGTTTCTCAGGCTTGAATCTTGGCACTGTTTCAAGCTGGATTCGCCTTCAATTCAAGCCGCGTAGCTTGCATTCGGGCCTGTCTCTGCGCAATAATGCAGGAGTTGCATAATTATCATCAATGCTCACTGGTGTCGACCTTCTCGCCAAAGTCAAAGAACTCGGGGATGTGAGCAAGTCTGATTTGGTTCGCGCTTGCGGCTATGTCTCCCACAAAAAAGACGGTTCGGAACGGCTGAATTTCACAGCCTTCTACGAGGCTCTCTTGAATGCCAAGGGAGTCGATTTTGGCGGTGCAGCCAAAACCGGGAAGGGCGGCCGCAAACTCAGCTTCAACACCAAGGTCCAGTTCAACGGCAACTTGATGGTCGGCAAGGCTTATACAGGCATGCTTGACCTCAAGCCTGGCGATGAGTTCGAAATCAAGTTGGGTCGCAAACAGATTCGCTTGGTACCACTGGGTGCTGAGGACGAGGAAGAGTGATCGACAGGGCTACCTGTTCGGCCACTTTGATGCCATCAATTGCTGCCGAGAGGATTCCGCCGGCATAACCAGCTCCCTCGCCGGCTGGGTATAACCCTGGGGTGTTGCCACACTCCAGGGTTATTTCGTCTCTGGGTAGCCGCACGGGCGACGAGGTGCGGGTCTCTACACCGGTGAGCAGGGCATCGCCCATTAGGAAGCCGGGAATACGGCGATCGAAGGCAGGCAGGGCCTCTCGGATAGCTGTCAGCACGAACTCCGGTAGGCAGCCAGCCAAATTCCCATAGCAAACTCCTGGTTGGTATGAAGGAATCACTCCGCCACTGCCCTGACTTGGGCGGTTGGCGAGGAAATCTCCAACCCGCTGGGCAGGTGCTTGGTAGTTAGATCCGCCAGTAACAAAGGCGCGGCCCTCCCAATAGCGCTGAAAAGCAACGCCGGCGAGGGGATCGTCGTCTCTTTCCCCGTAGGGCGTCAGATCGGCTAGCTCGATACCCACCACGATGCCGCTGTTGGCATTGCGTTCGTTGCGGGTGTGCTGGCTCATGCCATTGGTGACTACTCGACCTGGCTCCGAGGTAGCCCCCACCACCAATCCCCCCGGGCACATGCAAAAGCTGTAGACACTGCGGCCCAAGTTGGTTGTCTCACGGCAGTGATGCACCAGCTTGTATTCAGCTGGGCCCAGGCGGGGGTGGCCGGCGGCCTGCCCCCAGCGGGCCCTGTCAATCAGGCTCTGGGGGTGTTCGATGCGTAGACCAACGGCAAAAGGCTTGGGCTGCATCGCCACGCCGGCGGTTTTCAACATCTCAAAGCTGTCCCGGGCGCTGTGGCCAAGGGCCAGCACCACCTGGGTGGCGGCAATTCGTTCGCCGCTATCGAGCTGCAGACCCTGAATGGAGCGGTCCACGGGATTTAGCTCAAGGCCGTCTACCCGGCACTCGAAGCGCACCTCGCCCCCTAGGGCCTCGATTCGCTGCCGCAACCCCCGCACCACCGTGGCCAGTTTGTAGGTGCCGATGTGGGGGTGGTGCAGGGTGAGGATGTCAGGGTTAGCGCCTGCGGCAACTAGCTCCTCAAGCACCTTGCGCACATAGGGCTTGGCTTCGCTCACCTGGCTGTAAAGCTTGCCGTCGGAGAAGGTGCCAGCCCCACCCTCGCCAAATTGGGCATTGGATTCGGGATTGAAGTCAGCGCTCCCCTTCCAAAAGCCGAAGGTGTCGGCGCTGCGCTCCTTGACCGCCTTGCCCCGCTCCAGCAGTAGGGGACGAAACCCCATCTGGGCCAGCAGCAGGGCCGCGAAATAGCCGCAGGGACCAGCTCCCACCACCACTGGTCGCATATTTCCAGCGTTGGCTCGGCTTACGACGGGGTGATAGGTCGTGTCGGGGCTGGGCCGCAGATGGGGGTCGCCGGCAAAGCGCTTTAGAAGCCGGGCCTCGGCACGGGCATCAAGGTCCAAATCCAGATCCAGGCTGTAAACGAGGGTGATCGCCGCGCTCTTGCGGGCATCAACGCTGCGCTTAACCAGCCGCAACCCAAGTAGTTGATCGGGGGCGAGCCGCAGGCGCCTCAGCACTGCCGCCGCCAGGTCGGCCTCGCTGTGGTCGAGGGGCAGCTTCAATTCGCTCAGGCGCAGCACTACCGACTCCAAGGGGGCGCCTGCACGGGAGCCGGGCGCTGATTCATGGCGTTATTTCAGCAGTCTTGGCTCCACTGCGCCTGAAATTGAATTGGGCTGCCAGGCTGGAGGTCGATGCGGCGTCGATTCTTTGTCGATTACCCACTGCCCCCTTTGCATGGCCCTGGCGGTCCTTTGTGTGCTGCGAGCCACGGCCCACGGCACCTTGCTCTGGCGTCTGTCTGCCTAGGCGGGGCGCTAAACCATGGGCATGTTCCAGCGCAGCACGCCGAAGAACCTCACCTGGCCGATGGTCACCTGGCCTGGTGCGTTCGTCTCCCGACGTGGCTTCCTCAGCTTGGCTGGCTTGGGAGTGGCCGCCCTTGCGGCCTCAGGCCTGAGCCCTGAGGCCACTGCCGCCCCTAGAGGCGGTGCCAAACCGCTGCTGCCGCCCCGGGGCGACCTGCGCCTGGTGGCGATCAGCGATCTCAACAGCAGCTACGGCTCCACCAGCTACCTGCCGGAGGTGCTGCGGGCCGTTGAACTGATCCCCAGCTGGAAACCCGATCTGGTGCTCTGCGGCGGCGACATGGTGGCGGGCCAGAAGCAGGGCCTCAGCCGGGTACACCTCAGCGCCATGTGGGCCTCCTTCCATCGCCAACTGCTGGCACCTCTGGAGCAGGCTGGGCTGCCGGTGGCGATCACCATGGGCAACCACGACGCCTCTTCCGCCCGCTCTGGGGGCCACTACATATTTGAGCTCGATCGCCAGGAGGCCGAGCGTTATTGGCGCGGCCAGCAGAATGCCTTGGGGTTGAAGTTTGTTGATGCCAGCCGCTTTCCCTTCGCTTACAGCGTGCGTCAGCACGACCTTTTCCTGCTGGTGTGGGATGCCTCCTCGGCCGCCCTGCCCGCCGAACAGGTGGCCTGGGCCGAGCGCCAGCTGCGCAGCCCCGAGGCCCAATCGGCTCGGTTGCGGCTGGTGCTTGGCCACCTGCCGCTGCTGGCCGTAGGAGAGGGCCGGGACCGGCCTGGCGAGGTGTTGCAGCAGAGCGAGTCCCTGCGCCAGTTGCTGGAGCGCACCGGCGCCCATGCCTACATCAGCGGCCACCATCACGCCTTCTTCCCAGGCCGGGTGGGTCAACTGGACCTGCTCAACCTCGGCGCCCTGGGCAGCGGTCCGCGCCGCCGGCTGCAGGACAGCACGGCTCCGGTGCAGACCCTCACCGTGATCGATGCCTTCTGGCGCCAGGGCGATGGCGCGGGACGCACGACCTACACCAGCTACAACATGACCACCCTGGAGTCGATCAGCAGCCAGCAGCTACCTGCCCAGATTCAACCCAGCCAGGGACCGTCGCTGCGGCGGATCGGCTGAGAGATGCGGTTGGCGGCTCAGGCCAAGCTGGCCTCGATCCTGGCCACCTCCAGGCGGGTGGCGATCACGGCGTCGGGGTTGAGGCTGATCGAATCAATGCCCTCCTCCACCAGGAAGCGAGCGAAATCGGGGTAGTCGCTGGGGGCTTGGCCGCAGATGCCGATCTTGCGGCCGCAGCGTTTGGCGCTTTGGATTGCCAGGCGAATCATGGCCTTCACGGCCGGATGCCGCTCGTCAAACAACTCAGCCACCAAGGCTGAATCGCGATCCAGCCCCAGGGTGAGCTGGGTGAGGTCGTTGGAGCCGATCGAGAAGCCATCGAAGCGCTCTGCAAACGCCTCTGCCGCGATCACGTTGCTTGGTAGCTCGCACATCACATACACCTCAAGCCCGTTTTCACCCCGCACCAGGCCGGAGCGGGCCATTTCGGCCAACACCCGATCCCCCTCCTCGGGGGTGCGGCAGAAAGGCACCATCGGGATCACATTGGTGAGTCCCATGGCATCGCGCACCCGTTTAAGGGCCTGGCATTCGAGGGCAAAAGCAGGGCGGAAGGCGGGGGCGTAATAGCGGGAGGCGCCCCGCCAGCCGAGCATCGGGTTCTCCTCGTTGGGTTCAAACGCAGCTCCCCCAAGCAGGCGAGCGTATTCATTGCTCTTGAAGTCGGAAAAGCGCAGGATCACCGGCCTGGGATAGAAAGCCGCTGCAATGCGGGCCATGCCCTGGGCCAGTAGATCCACGTAGTACTCGGCGGGGCTGGTGTGGCCGGCCGTTAACCGGGCTATCTGCTGCCCCTGCTGGGCGTCAGCAACCCGCTCAGGCTGGAGCAGGGCCAGCGGGTGCACCTTGATGTGATTGGCGATGATGAACTCCAGCCTGGCCAGGCCCACCCCGTCGCAGGGAATGGCCGCGAGGTTGAAGGCCTCCTCCGGATTGCCCACATTGATAAGGATGCGGGTCCGGGTGGCGGGCAAATCGTCAATGGCCTGCTCCGTGACGCTGAACGGCAGGTTGCCCCGGTACACCCGGCCGACATCGCCTTCGCAGCAGCTGATCGTGATGGCGTCGCCGTCATGGATGCGCTGGGTGCCATCGCCGGTGCCGACGATGGCCGTGATGCCCATCTCGCGGGCAATGATCGCCGCATGGCAGGTGCGGCCGCCCTGGTCGGTCACCACGCCGCTGGCCCGTTTGAGGATTGGTTCCCAGTCGGGGTCGGTTCGTTCGGTGATCAGTAGGTCGCCAGCCTCAAAACGGCTGATTTCGCCGGGATCTTTAATCACCCGGGCTACGCCGCTGCTCACCGAGGCCCCGATGGCACGGCCGCTCGCCAGGGTTTCGGCCTGGTGGGGCTCCAGGTGCCAGCTGCGCAGCACCGCCTGCTGCTGCCGCGACTGCACGGTTTCAGGACGGGCTTGGAGGATGAACAGCTCGCCTGTGAGGCCATCTTTGGCCCACTCGATATCCATCGGCGTGGGGGCGCCACGCTTAGCGCTGTAGTGACGCTCGATTTGGCAGGCCCAGCGGGCCAGGGTGAGGCACTCGTCATCGCTGAGGGCGAAGCGGTTGCACTCGGCTTCCGGCACGGGCTCGTTTGTCACGGTTATCCCCGCTTCCCCATACACCATCCGGATCGCCTTGCTGCCCAGTCGCTTACTGAGGATCGGCGCAAAGCCCTGCTCAAGCGTTGGCTTAAAAATCAGCACCTCATCGGGGTTAACGGCGCCCTGCACAACGTTTTCACCGAGGCCGTAGGCGGCGGTGAGCAGCACCGCGTCGCGGAAGCCTGTCTCGGTGTCGATGCTGAACATCACCCCGGCGCAGGCCAGATCGGAGCGCACCATGCGCTGCACACCGATCGAAAGGGCGACCTCGAGGTGATCAAAACCATTGAGCTGGCGGTAGGAGATGGCCCGGTCGGTGAACAGCGACGCGTAGCAACGCCGGCAGGCCTGCAGCAGGGCAGCTTCGCCCTGAATATTGAGGAAGGTCTCCTGCTGGCCAGCAAAGCTGGCATCGGGCAGGTCTTCGGCTGTGGCGCTCGAGCGCACTGCTACCGCTGGCAAAACGCCATCTAGTGTTGCCAGCTCTCGATAGGCGGCCAGGATCGCTTCGCTGAGGTCGGCGGGCAAGGTGGTGTTCAGCAGCAGGTTGCGGGCGGCTTTGCCGGCGGCCTGCAGGGCACCGAGATCATCAGCATCCAGGTTTTGGAGTAGGGCCTGCAGTGGAGTTCTGAGGTCGTTGCTGCGCAGTAGGTGGCTGTAGGCGGCGGCTGTGGTGGCGAAGCCTCCAGGCACCCGCACACCCTGGCCCGCGAGCTCGCGGATCATTTCGCCTAGGGAGGCGTTTTTGCCGCCCACCTCGGCGATCGCCCCGATACCAACAGCCGCGAACGGCACGACGAGCAGTTCGCGGCTGTTGGTATGGGTAGTTGGCATGGATAGTTGGCAGCCAACCTGACTCTGGCGACTTCTTGGGGCGTTGTCTTAACTGTGAAGCCAGGGATGCAGACCCCATACCCCCTGCCACTGGTTCGAAATAGGTGGCACAGTGGGGTGAAGCTTTTTCGTTGCTCGCAAGTTTCTGTGTCTCGCTTTTCCCTCGCCTGGATCGCTGCTTCCGCCCTAAGTACCACCGCTCTGCTGGGAGCTCCTGTCTTCGCCCAGTCGCCTGGGGCTGCCGCCGCTGCGGCCAAGCCAGTCAGCCTGGAGACCATGAACGATCTGGCTCTCGCCGCCGCCGTCAACGTCTGTGAGCTGGCGGTGGAGCAAAAATTGGCCGTGCAGAACGCCGTTATCTCCAATGCCAAGGCGATCACCTACGTGGTGACCGCTGCCCATGGTGGTCAGATAGCTGGCAGCGGCAAGCTTGAAGCAGCCCAGATTGTCAACGGCAGCATTGTGCAGATTGTGGGCCGGGTTAAGCAGGGCTGTTACGCCAAGATCACCGCCGACGATAAAAAATTTGTGGACGAAGTGATCGCCCAGTACACAGCCCAGGCCAACAAAGCCCAGCCCAAGAAGTAAAGAGCTTGCCATTTGACTGGAGATCAAACTTGCCCATTGACTGGAGATCAGTCGGAGTCGGAAGACTCTGGCTTGCTCTCCGGTAGGAGTTGGGCCAGTAGCCCAGCAGCCATCAGCAATCCGCCCAAGCTAAGGGCCAGGGTTTTATTACTCGCCGCGGGGCCCTCACTCCATACCCCCGCCGCCAGGAAGGCTCCCCCTAGCAGCAGGGAGGGCACTAACACTATGCCCTTTGCGGTTCGATTCAGACTCATGGGCAGATAAGTGGCCTCATTCAGGCTGCGACGTTGGCACAGTCGGCGCTGGCGAGGGAGTCGGCTTGGGCCAGACCAGCTGCGATTAAACCGCTGCCCAGATCTGCTGCTTGGTTTGTGCTGCCACGCACGGGAGCCAGCGGCTGAACCCTTGCCAACAGCACACCCTGGTTTTGGCCCATCGGCCGCAAATTGACGCGTGTGTGGCGAGGAACGGCTTGCCGAAGCCAAGCCACTGCCTCAGACTGCTTAGCTTCAGCTACCTCCACACAGGCCAGCTGCACCGTGTAGCTACGGTTTTGGTCGCCTAGCTGGAGCAGGGTTGCCCCCCGCACTTGCAGCACCTCGGCCGCCAAGGCGGCTCCAGGCCACACCAATAAAACCGCCAGCAATGCGGCGAGCCATCTCAAAGCTTGGCGCCGCAGCTGGGGCAGAACAGGTGGGCACTTTCGGTGGTGCTACCGCAGGAGTGGCAATGGCGGCTCGTGTCGATAGCTAGCTCTGGATGGGATGGCAGCCCCACCATCTGAGCGTTGCTGGCGCCGGGGGGAACCATCGGATAGCAGTTCTCGTTGCGGCGCACCTTGACATCGATGAAGGCAGGCCCGGGATGGTCAAGGGCCTCCTGCAGTTGCTGGCGCAGGTTGGCCCGTTCGTCGATGCGCACGCCCCGAACGCCGAAGGATTCCGCTAGAGCTGCGAAATTAGGCATGCCATTGGTCATTTCCGAGGCCGAGTAGCGCTCTCCGTAGAAGCTCTCCTGCCACTGGCGCACCATGCCCTGCCAGCCGTTGTTAATCACCACCACCTTCACCGGCAGGTTGTATTGGCTGAGAGTGCCCAGTTCCTGAATGTTCATCAGGATGCTGGCGTCGCCGGCAACACAGATCACCTTCTCATCCGGGAAGGCGGTCTGCACGCCCATGGCTGCGGGCATGCCGAATCCCATCGTGCCAAGGCCCGCCGAGCTGATCCAGCGCCGGGGGCCATTGTGTAGAAATTGGGCGGCCCACATCTGGTGTTGGCCCACATCTGTGGTGTAGAAGGCATCTGGTGCCAGCTCCCTCAGGGCGACAACCACTTCCTGGGGGGCGATGTCTCCCTCCGGATCGGGCACCACCAGGGGATAGTTCTGCTTCCAGCTGTCGATGCGCTGCAACCAGGCCTCGGTGCGGCCCTCCGAGCTGTCCTGGGCTGAGGCAGCCAGAAGGGCTGCTAGCGCGGCCTGGACATCGGCCACCAAGGCCACATCGGGTAGGCGGGTTTTGCCCATCTCCGCCGCGTCGATATCGATGTGGATCACCTGGGCCCGGGGCGCAAAGCCATCCAGCCGGCCTGTGACCCGGTCATCGAAACGGGCACCGGTGGCAATCAGCAGATCGCACTCTGTGACTGCGAAATTGGCATAGGCGGTGCCATGCATGCCGAGCATGCCCACCGATTGGGGGTGCTTCTCATCGAAGGCTCCCTTACCCATCAAGGTTGTGGTTACAGGCAGGCGGAAGCGTTCGGCCAGCTGTTTCACGGCGCCATGGGCCCCGCTGCTGATGGCTCCACCACCGACGTAGAGCAGGGGGCGACGGGCTTGGCGGATCAAGGCCAGAGCCGCGGCAACGGCCTCGGGGTCGGGGCTGGGTGGCAACTTGAATCCAGCTGGAATCGCCGAGCCCGGAGCCACCGGCGTGTAGTCGAATTCCTCCAGACCGACGTCCTTGGGCACGTCAATCAGCACCGGGCCGGGCCTGCCACTGGCTGCAATCAAAAAGGCTTCAGCCACGATCCTGCCGATGTCGCGGGGATCGCGCACCACCCAGGAGTGCTTCACGATCGGCAGGGTTATGCCGAAGATGTCGGTTTCCTGGAAGGCGTCGGTGCCAATCGAGGCCCGCGGAACCTGCCCGGTGATCACCACCATCGGCACCGAGTCCATCTGGGCGGTGGCGATACCGGTGACCAGGTTGGTGGCGCCAGGCCCCGAAGTTCCAAAGCAGACGCCAACTTCGCCGGTGGCTCGCGCGTAGGCATCGGCCGCATGGGTGCCGCCCTGCTCATGGCGCACGAGGATGTGCTTCAACCAGCCACGGGATTCTGCCTTGTGCAGTTCGTCATAGATGGGCAGGATCGCGCCGCCGGGATAGCCAAAGATGTGGCGCACTCCATGGCGATGCAGGGCATCCATCAGGGCATAGCCGCCGTTTACTCGCTGAGGAGCAAAAGCTTCAGAAACAGTGTCATCACCACTAGTTGTGGCGGTAGCGGACTGGGCCGCAGAGGCGAGGGGCGTCAGCGTCACGGCTGCTGCAGGCCAATCAACTTGGCGGTTAACGGATTACGGCAACCCTAGTTGCCGGCGGCGCTTTCGGGGCAGTTGCCCGACCTGGTTGCTGGCGCCTGCCGGCTGCCATAGCTCGCAGGATCTGGGCTGGGTCTAGCCAGCGACCGCCATGGCGCATGCCCCAATGCAGGTGTGGACCAGTAGTGCGGCCGCTCATGCCCACATGGCCGATTAGTTGCCCCGTGCGTACGCCCTGGCCCTGGCGCAGCAGCACCTGACCACTGCTGTAGGTGCCGCCTGAAACCCGGCCGGACAAATGGCAGTAGATGTGCTCGTAATCGCCCGAACGAATCACCAGCCCCAAGCCGCAGCCTCCGTCGTTGATCACGTCCTGCACTGAGCCAGCCCACCAGTTGCGGATCGGCGATCCCATGGGCGCCGCGATATCAAGGCCGTAATGGGGCTCAACCCGACCCCAGGGGCCGGTGCGGGTACCGAAATGGCTGGTGTAGGCAAGGAAGCTGGTGACGGGAAAAACCCCCATCTGCCAGCGACTCTGGGCCAGCCCCGCCGAGCTGGACAGCAACAGGCAGGCGCTGCCGCTGAACACGACCGCCGCCACGGTCAGTCCTCCCTGCATTAGACGGCTCTGCATTAGAGGGCGCTCAGAGCAGGCCCAGCGCATGCAGCGGTCCCTTTCCACTGAGTAGCTCCAGCAGGAAAGCGGAAAATCCCACCATCGCCAAGCGCCCATTCCAAACTTCAGAGCTGTTGTTCCAACCCCAGGCCCATTTGTCCTGGGGGTAGAGCTTCACCTTGCTGGGCAATTCGGCGGCCTGGTCGAGGTTCACCTCGGGCCCAGCCATGGCCTGCTGCACCAGATCGGCTAAGCCGTTGATGAAGGCCGGGGTGGTGTCTAGGGCTGGCACACGCCGGAAATTGATGATGCCTGCCTCGGTCGCTATCTCCCGGTATTCGATATCGATCTCCTCGAGGGTCTCAATGTGCTCGCTGACGAAACTGATCGGCACCACCACCAAATCCTTGATGCCAGCGGCGCCGAGATCCTGCAGGGCATCATCTGTGTAAGGCCTAAGCCACTCCACCGGACCTACCCGGCTCTGGTAGGCGAGCGTGAAGGGATTGGCGAAGCCCAGATCACTATCAAGTCGCTCCATGATCAGCTGGGCGCAGGATTCGATCTCTTTTTGGTAAGGGTCGCCCGCCTCCTCCACATAGCTCTTAGGCACCCCATGGGCACTAAAAAACACATGGGCTTTTGAGGGCTCGGGGCAAGCCTGGATTTCGCGGGCAATTAGGCCGGCCATGGCACCCACGTAGCCGGGGTCGTCGTAGTAGCTGCGAATGCAGCGGATCGGCAGCCGGGAAAAGCCACTGTCGGCCTGGCGCAACCGTTGCAGCTCGCGGAAACTCGAACCGCTGGTGCTGATCGAGAAGTGGGGATAAAGGGGCAGCACTACCACCTCCTCAACCCCGTCGGCCTTGATGTCGGCCACAGCCGACTCGGTGAAGGGATGCCAGTAGCGCATCGCCACATAACTGGTGGCTTCGATGCCGCGAGTGCGGAGTTCGCTCTGCAGTTCGCGGGCCTGTTGCTCGGTGATACGCCGCAGCGGTGAACCACCACCGATGGAGCGGTACGCCTCCTGGGACTTGCCAGCCCGCAGGCTACTAATCAGCCAGGCCAACGGTTTTTGTAGAGCTGGATTGGGCAACCGAATGATTTCCGGATCGGAAAACAGGTTGTAGAGAAACGGCCCAACGTCCTGGATACGCTCGGGTCCACCGAGGTTCAGCAGCAGCACGCCAACTTTGGCCATGCCCTCGTTCCACGCGGCTCAGAGGATGAGAGCGTAACGCTGCCGCTCCTCCCCTAGCGACCAAGGCGCAGGATCGATAACGTCAAGTTGTGTGCTGGAACGTCAGCCTCTGTGCTGGGCCCATGGCAAAAGCAGCGGTGGAGCTGGATCTGGCTAGGGCAGATGCCAGCTCAGCAGTTTCCACTGAAGCCTTGGGCAACTTGCAGATCGGTCTCGCCCAGGCAAACCAAGCCCTAGCCCAAGCCGGAGTCTCCTTGCGCATAGAGCTGCGCGGCCAAAGGTTGGGCCTGCGCGGGCCCCTTCCCTGTCGCCGGGGCTCGGGCCGCCACCCGGTGCAGCGCATCAGTCTCGGGCTGCCTGCCGATACTGCTGGTCTTGAGCTGGCTAGGGAGCGGCTTAAAGAGGTGTTGCGTCAGCTGCAGCAAGGACGCTTCGCATGGAGTGACTGGGGGGTTCAACAAGCTCAGCCACCTTCACCTTCACCCTCAACTTCATGGTTTCCGACAGCTACTCAGCCCGCCGCGGGCGATTTGCTGGGGTTGGCAGCTTTTGAAGCAGCATTTTTTGCCGATCCCCGCCGCCGCCGCAACCCTGCCGGTTGTCGCACCACCTGGAGCAGCGCCTACCTGCCCTACCTGCGGCGCCTGGCGGCCGTTGCGGCCGAGCGCGACCTGCCCTTGGGTCTGCCCCTACTTGAAATGGCGCTAGAGAGCTACGCCGCCAGCAGTCGCAGCCGCCAGCAGTGCGGCACCGCCCTGGCCGCCCTGGCTCGCCACTTTGAGCTCGACCTGCCCGATAACTGGAGTGAGAGGGCTGCTGGTTATGGCCTACATGCGGCCCAGTTCCGGCGGCTTCCGGGTGATCCTCAGATTTTGTTGTGGGCCGAGCAGATCCCCAATCCGGCCTGGCGCCTGGCCTACGGCTTGATGGCCACCTACGGCTTGCGCAATCACGAGGTGTTCTTCTGTGATCTTTCGGCCCTTGCCCCAGGTGGTGACCGGGTGATTCGGGTGCTGCCCACCTCCAAGACCGGTGAACATCAGGTGTGGCCGTTCCAGCCCGATTGGGTGGAGCATTTCGGCTTGGAGCAGCTGGGGGGTTCCCAGCCGCCCCTGCCAGCGGTGGCAACCGACCTGCGCCAGACGACCCTGCAGCAGGTGGGCCGCCGGGTGGCTGAGCAGTTTCGCCGCTACGAGTTGCCGATCACCCCCTACGACCTGCGCCATGCCTGGGCGGTGCGAACTATTCATATCGGCCTGCCGGACACGGTCGCGGCCCGGATGATGGGCCACTCGGTGGCTATTCATACCCGCACCTATCACCACTGGATCACCCGGCGAGACCAGCAGCAGGCGGTGGATGCGGCCCTGGCCCGTCACCGCCAGAGTGGTGTCAACGCTTTGCTAACTCCGTGAATCAGCACTCCAGCGACCAAGCCTCAAGCCTTGATGCGGCAGCGGCGGAGCTGGGTCCCGGCGGTGATCTGGCGCCAGAAGCTGATCAGGACGGCTATCGCCGCCGCATGGCCCGTCGCAAGGAGGTGCAGCAACAACGGGTTGGTGAGCGCAACTTGGAAAAGGGCCTGGTGCTGGTGTTCACCGGCGATGGCAAGGGCAAAACCACGGCGGCCCTTGGCCTGGCGCTGCGCACCCTGGGTCATGGCGACCAGGTGGCGGTGGTGCAGTTCATCAAAGGGGGCTGGCAGCCCGGGGAGGCAAAAGCCCTGGAGCTGTTTGGGGAGGCGCTGCACTGGCACGCCCTGGGCGAAGGCTTCACCTGGGAAACCCAAGACCGGGATCGTGATCGGCAGCTGGTGCAGCAGGCCTGGGAGCAGTCGTTGGTCTACCTCGCGGATGCCAGTCGCAAGCTGGTGGTGCTCGACGAGGTAAACGTCGCCCTCAAGCTGGGTTACCTGGGGATTGAACAGGTGCTTGCCGGACTGGACCTGCGGCCGGAGCTCACTCACGTTGCCCTGACGGGCAGGGGCGCGCCGCCGCAGCTGCTGGAGCGGGCCGACCTGGTGACCGAAATGAAGCTGGTGCGCCACCCCTTCAGGGAGCAAGGGGTCAAGGCTCAACGGGGAATTGAGTTCTGAACCTGGCCGCGGCGGCAGGTTAATTCGCAAGGCCGTTGCTACGCTCCGGCAGATCAGGGGTATCAATGGGCTTCAAGCGCGTTCTCCTCAAGCTCAGCGGCGAAGCGCTGATGGGTGAGCAGGGCTATGGCATCGATCCTGAGATCGTGCAGTCGATTGCTTCCGATGTGGCTGCCTGCGTTGCCGGTGGCACCCAGTTGGCGATCGTGGTGGGCGGGGGCAACATCTTCCGCGGCCTGAAGGGATCGGCCGCTGGCATGGATCGGGCCACCGCCGACTACGTCGGCATGCTGGCCACGGTGATGAATGCCATCACCCTTCAGGACGGCCTGGAGCGGGCCGGTGTGCCAACCCGGGTGCAGAGCGCCATCTCGATGCAGGAGGTGGCCGAGCCCTACATCCGCCGTAAGGCGATCCGCCACATGGAAAAGGGCCGGGTAGTTATCTTCGCTGCTGGCACCGGCAATCCCTTTTTCACCACCGACACCACCGCCGCCCTACGGGCTGCTGAAATTGGCGCCGATGTGGTGTTCAAGGCCACCAAAGTGGATGGGGTCTACAACAAAGACCCCAATAAGCACGCCGATGCGGTGCGCTTCGAGAGTCTCTCCTTCCTGGAGGTGCTCAGCTCCGAGCTGGAGGTGATGGACGGCACCGCCATTGCCCTCTGCAAGGACAACTCCATTCCAATCGTGGTGTTTGACCTGTTCGGCCCCGGCAACATCGGCCGAGCCGTGGCCGGAGACCCGATTGGTACCCGTATTCACCCCTGACGCCAGCCATGGATTTGGAAGCCAGCATGCGCAAGTCGTTGGAATCGACCCAACGCACCTTCAACACCATCCGCACCGGTCGAGCCAACCCCTCCCTGCTCGACAAGATTTCCGTGGAGTATTACGGCGCTGAAACGCCGCTGAAATCCCTCGCCACCATCTCCACCCCCGATTCCCAGACGATTCAAATCCAGCCCTTTGATGGCGGTTCGATGGGCCTGATCGAAAAGGCCATCTCCATGAGTGACCTGGGTCTCACCTGCAACAACGACGGCAAGGTGATCAGGATCAACATCCCACCCCTCACTGAAGAGCGTCGTAAGGATTTTTGCAAGCTGGCTGCCAAATATGCCGAGGAGGGCAAAGTTGCCCTGCGCAACGTGCGCCGTGACGCCATCGACAGGGTAAAAAAGCAGGAAAAAGACGGCGATCTCTCCGAAGATCAGAGCCGCGACGAACAGGAGAAGGTGCAGAAGCTCACCGATAAATTCATCGCTGAGCTTGAGAAGCTTCTGGTTACTAAGGAAGCTGACATCCTCAAGGTGTGACCAGCTCGCCGGCTGGCGTGGCTGATGTGGCGGTGGTCGGCGCTGGTGCGGCTGGCGCTGCTGCTGCCTTCCACCTAGCCGCTGGCGGTTTAGAGGTGCTGGTGCTAGAGCGAGCCAGCTTCCCCCGATCCAAGCCCTGCGGCGGTGGCATGGCGGCCTCGATGCAGGGGCTATTTCCCTTCGATCTCAGCCCTGCCGTTGATTCGGTGATTGACCAGGTGCGCTTCACCTGGTGCCTGGGCGACCCGGTTACGGCGGTCCTGCCCGGTGATTCGCCCTTCTGGATCGTGCGCCGCTCCGTACTCGATGCTTACTTGGTGGAGCAGGCCCAGACCGCTGGAGCTACTTTTCTGACTGGGGTGGCGGTGGAAAGCCTGCAGCGCGCAGGCGATTGCTGGCAGCTTCAGTCTCGCGGGCCGGAGGGGAAACCGCTGCAGCTAAAGGCCCGGGCCGTGGTCATCGCCGATGGCTCCGGCTCCCTGTTGGCGGCTCGCCATGGCCTTGGTCCAAGCCAGCCCCGCTACGCCGAAACAGTTTCGGTGGAGGTGGATTGCGAGGTGAGCGACCCGAGCACGGCCCGCTTTGAATTTGGCCTGGTGCGCCACGGTTTTTGCTGGACCTTCCCCCGCAAGGGGGGCTACAGCATTGGCGTGGGCACCTTCATTGGCCGAGACCCAGCCAATGCCGAGGCGGTGCTCAGCCAGCTGCTGCCCAGCCTCGGCCTGCCGCCCAATGCTGGCGAACGCCAGCCTGGCCGCCTTCGCATCTGGGATGGCCACCACCCCCTGCATGGCCAGGGTGCCAATGCCGGTTTGGTGGTGGTGGGCGATGCCGCCTCCCTGTGCGACCCCTTCCTGGCCGAAGGGCTACGGCCTGCCCTTATCAGCGGCTGCCGGGCCGCCGAAGCTCTGATTCCCTGGCTAGTAGGTGATAGTCAGGCCCTAGTGGGCTACACCAATCGGATGCGGGCTGAGTGGGGCGCCTCGATGGGCTGGGGCAAGCGCATCGCCCAGGTGTTCTACCGGGTGCCGCGGGTTGGCTATCAACTCGGCATAAAGCGACCTACGGCTCCCCAGCGGATAGCCCAGATCCTTTCCGGCGAGATGGGCTATGGCGATATCGCCCAGCGTGTGATCCGGAGACTGCTGTTTCAGCGCAATTGAAGGTCGGGTCAGATCTTGGTGCAGTCCTTGAGTTGGCGCAGCCGCTGGTCGATTGATCCCAGCAGCTCAATCGCAAACATCGGCGATTCCTGCACGGCAAACAAAAACTTTTCCCTATTCATCACCAGCACCTTGCAGGCGGTTAGGGCCTTGGCATTGCCGTAGCGGCGGTGATCACTCGTCACCAGTGCGCCTGCCCCGAATACATCGCCGGCGTTGATCTGTTCGTGGCCTTGGTCGCCGTTCCAGCTGAGCTGGACCGATCCTTCAAGTAAGCCAAACATGCAGTCGCCGGCATCTCCAGAGCTAAAAATCAGCTCTCCGGGCTCAAGCTTGACAACCTCACCGTTGCTGGCCAAGGCGCGCATGGTGTCGAGGGCGTTCACTAGGCGAATATTCTGTACTTAATGGTCAGTGTGGCCCACCTCGGTTAAGCCTGTTTCAAGCCGGTCCCCACAAGGGCAGCAGCACCTTCCAATTCGCCAAGGCGCTGGGCTAGCTGGGCCTCGAGGGTTTCGATGGCCTTGCAGAAACCACGGATGCCCTCATCGAGTTTCTCGGTGGCCATTGGATCGGCGGCCAGCATCTGACGGAAACTATCTTCGTCGAGGTGGATCTGGGCGTCGGTGGGGGCGGGGTCGAAGGAGTTGAGCTTGCGCTCTAGCTCGCCATCGGTGTGGCGCAGCTGATCAAGCAGCGCCGGCGAAATCGTCAGAAGGTCGCAACCGGCCAGTTCAATGATCTCTTCAATGTTGCGGAAGCTGGCCCCCATCACCTCCGTTTTGTAGTCGTAGGTCTTGAAGTAGTTGAAGATTTGTGTTACTGAGATCACACCGGGATCTTCTGGACCTGGATAGCCGTCACGGCCGCTGCTCTTTTTGTACCAATCGAGGATCCTCCCCACGAATGGAGAGATCAGGGTGACGCCGGCCTCCGCGCAGGCGACGGCCTGGGCAAACCCGAAGAGGAGTGTGAGGTTGCAGTGGATACCTTCCCGTTCCAGTTGTTCAGCTGCGCGGATACCTTCCCAGGTGGAGGCCACCTTGATCAGTACCCGGTCGTTGCTGATGCCGGCTTGGTTGTAGAGGCCTATTAATTTGCGGGCCTTGGTGATCGTTGCCTCGGTGTCGTAACTGAGGCGGGCGTCAACTTCAGTGGAAACACGCCCCGGCACGATCTTGAGGATCTCCTTTCCGAAGGTGATGCAAATTTCATCGAGGGCTTCGCGAACCACCGCATCGGCGCCGGCATCGGCACCCATCACCTGGCGCGACTCCTGCAAGGAGAGGTCGATCAGATTCTGGTAGGTGGGGATCTGGGCTGCCGCCAGGATCAGCGAGGGGTTGGTGGTCGCGTCGCGGGGCGTGAACTGCTTGATCGCGTCGATGTCACCGGTGTCGGCCACCACCACGGTCATGGCGGCGAGTTGATCGAGCAGGTTGGCCATTGGCTGGAAGAGGGGGGCTGATGGCGGAGCATCGACCCGGTGTGCAATCACGCTAGCCAGTGTTTTCGGGTTATCCCAGCGGCGATGCCCTTCCTTCAGGGAACGGCCACAGGCGCTTAGGCGCGGGGCTTGGCGACTGCTTTCTGCAGCTCCTTCGGGTGGGAAGGGGGGATCCGCTCCAGCACCAGCAGGGCATCGATGATCTGGCGAGCTACTGGCGCTGCCACCGTGGAACCGAAGGTATTGCCTCCCTTGGGCTCATCCACCACCACCAGCACCACATAGCGGGGATCGTCGATGGGCAGGTGGCCCACAAAGCTGGTGATAAGGGCCCCTGGGATGTAGACGCCACGTTCAGCCTTCTGGGCGGTGCCGGTCTTGCCGCCGATGCGGTAACCGGGAATCTTCATACCCAGGCCGCTGCTGTTGTCCACCACCGATTCCATCCAGGCCATCACCGTGCGGGTGACGCCTGGATCAAGCAACTGAATACCACTGCCTCCGGGTGTGCTTGCTAGGGCATCGCCGGAGCGCAGGCCACGGGTGATGTGCGGACTCACCAGACGGCCGCCGTTGGCAAGCATGGCGTGCAGTTGCAGCAACTTCAGCGGGGTGAGGGAGAACCCTTGGCCAAAGGCGGCGACAGCAGGTTCGATCGCATGGCCGGTGAACTCCTTGCGCGTCTTAAGCTCGCCGGCCACCGCCCCAGGCAGGTCGGTATCGGGGGTTTCGTCAATCCCCATAGTGCGCAGCCAATGCCAGAAGCGATCGCGCTTCACCTGGGCCATGGCCTTCACCATGCCTACGTTGCTCGACACCTGCAAAACGGTAGGGAAATCGATTAAGCCGTTAGCCCGTTTGTCGTGGTTGAAGATTGGCCAGCCGCCGATGCTGAGTTGGCCGGTGTCGGCAACGCGGCCATTTGCCTCAATGGCTTTTTCCTGCAAGGCCACCGCCAGGTTGATCGGCTTGAAGGTGGAGCCCGGTTCATAGAGGTCTTGCACAGACCATTCGCGGAACAGCCCTGGATTGAAAGCCCAGAACTTATTGGGGTCGTAAGTGGGTGTGGAAGCCAGCGCCAGCATTTCGCCATTGCGCACATCCATTACCAATGCAGCTCCGCGCTTGGCATTCCATTTCTTCACCTGCTTTGCCAGGGCCTGAAGGGCTACCTGTTGCAAACGGGCGTCAAGGGTTAGCTGTAGGCGCAGGTCGTCGCCGTAGAGGGAGCCGGCCGTTAGGCCCGCTGGTAAGGGGGTGCCATCAGCGCCGCGGCGCATCTGCAGGGCAGTCTCCTGGCGCTTGAGATCACTGTCGCGGCTTTGCTCCAGGCCAGCCTGGGGAACGCGTTCCAGGTTGAGAAAGCCCACCACGTTGGCGAAGAGGGAGCCCTGGGGATAGATGCGGTGTGGATAGGCCTCCAGATCGAGACCACTAATGCCCAGTTGCCTTACCCGTTCTGCAGTTTCGGGGTCGAGGTCGGTGCGCAGCTTCACGCCGCTAGGCCGGCCGGCCATGGTTTGCAGTAGTGCTGGCTTGGGCTGGGCGAGAACGGCAGCCAGCTTGCCGGCCACCTCATCTGCCGTGCGGATCTTCTGGGGGTCGTCGCCTGGGAAGTTGAAATAACGGGGATGGGCCCAGAGGGTGAAGCGCTGCTCATCGAGAGCCACTAGACGACCATTGCGATCGACGATCGTGCGTCGCTTGCCGATGGGCTTGGTGGTTTGGGTCTGGATGGCATGGGCCCGGGTCTGCAGGTTGGTGGCATCCACCACCTGGAGCCAGGCCAGCCGACCCGCCAGGCCAACTAAGCCGGCACACAGCAAGCCGTAAACAGCGAGCAGGCGTCCAGCGGGCACTGGTTGGATGGCTACCACCCGTTGCTGGGAGCTGCGAGGAGCCCGAACCGGACCACGCTGACGGCTGCTGTTCATTGAATTATTGCCATCAATAGCCCGTCCGGATCTGGCGCAGGGGCAGGCTGCTCAGCAGTGGCAAGCCAGATGCACCTGAGGCCACGCTCGGAGCCGGCAGGTAAATGAGTTTTTCGCTGCTGGTGGGTACCAGCCAGCCGGGACGCTTCACGGCACCGAGGTGGTGCTGCTCCAGCAGGGCGGCTGATTCCTGCAGCTTGTGCTCCAGCACTTGGGACGACTCCATCTGCTGGTAGCTCACACCCCATTGGTTTTGCCAGTGCAGGGTTAGGGCACTGAGGGCAAGCATGCAGATTCCCAGACCAGCCAGGGTGCCATCGGTAGCCCGGTGCAGGTTGGATATCCAAGGTGCCCGGCGTTCAAGTTTGCGGGCTGAGAGAGAACCCTGGATCAGCTTGAGCGTGCGTTGCTGCAGCTTGCGACTTGATTTAGCCCCTGCAGTCACGCTGCTCTCTGGAGCCTGCCGGGGCGAAAGGGAGGCAACCAAGGGAAAGGGCAATGCACTGCGCGATTGAACCATTCTTGGCGCCAGGCAGCAATAGCTGGCAGACGCTTAGCCAGCAAGTAACAACAAATTGGCAAAGGTGAGGCCATTCCAGAGGCTGTGCATAAGCACACTGGACCCGAGCCGTCCGCTCTGCAGCCGGAGCCAGCCCAGCCCTAGCCCCAACACGAACAAAGGTGGCAGTTCTCCCAGGCTGAGGTGGGCGATACCGAAAAGCAGGGCGCTCACCACCACTGCAACAGGCCCCCCCCAGCGCTGGGCCAGCACAGGCAGCAGCACCCCCCGGAAAAGGGTTTCTTCAAATAGGGGTGCCAGCACCAGGGCAGTGATGGCGAAACAAAGCAGGGCAAGGGGATTGGCGCTGTTGAGCACGAGCTCAAGCAGGGGATTGCTGCCACCGGGATCGCCTACCAAACGCTCCAGCAGCCATCCCACCAGGGCTACCAGCGGCAACACCAGCAACACCTGCAGCAAAGCTCGGCTAAGCGCACTGGCCAGCGGCCGCCAGTGCCACTGCAACCAGCCCCCCTGGGGCCCGGGTCCATGGGGTCGCAGCTGGCTCCACAACAAAACAAGTGGCGCTGCCATCAGGCCGCTATAGAGACCCAACACCAGCAATCCCTGTTGCAGTGCCGGCTGGCTGGACAACGGTTTGAGCAGCCCCTGCAGCAGCGGCGCCAGCACAAGGGGCATCACCAGCTCGCCCAGCACCACGAACCCGCCAGCGATCAGCAGGGTCACCTCCGCCAGGGTGAGGGGTGGCCCTACCAGGGGGGCGGGCGGGGCTGCCTTGCCGCGCCAGCGCAGCCACAGCTCGCGCAGCAGCAGGGCTGAGCCCAGCAGCAGCAGCAGCACCGGCACCACGGCGGTTCCGAGGAGGCGCAGCACTGCTACCTGCTGGGCGGCGCGATCTCCACAAGCAACTTGGGGATCGCTTAGGGCTTGGCACACCAGTTGGCTGCTTAGGGGAGACAGGCCCCAGCCCTTAAGTAGTTGGTCCTGTACCGCTTGCTCTGGGTCGCGGCTGGCGGCTCTGGATGCTGGTTCGACCAAGGCCTTGAGCAGCAGGCGCTGCTCAGGTGGCACCTGCTGGTTTAGCTCTTGCAACCGCTGGCGTGCCGCACTTCCCTGGCCGGCCTGAAGCTCCAGTAGGGCTAGTTGCAGCTCTTGCTGCGGTGCTGGCGGCACGGGATTGCCATCCAACTGTTTCTGCAGATCAAGGCGCAGGGCCTCGAGGGGGTTGGCGCCGGTGAGGGCTTGGCGCAGGCCAGCCGGCAGTGCTGGTGCTGCCAGGGCGGTCAGCTCCAGTTGGCGCAGCTCCAGGGAATTGCCCACAGATGGGCGTTGCAGGCTGTCCACCAGGCCAGTGATCCAAAGCAGGCCACTGAGCACCAGGCTCAGCAGGGCAAGTCCAGTGGTCCATCCAGCGTTCTGGCGGGGTTGCGGGGGGGGACTGGCGTTCAAACGCAGGCCCTCCAGGGCGCACCGGTTTCGGGATTCTGGACCGCACCCCTCCCATACGATGGGATCTAAGCAGCGACGAGCCCGTGCCCCTTCGGATTGTGCTGGTGCGCCATGGGCTGAGCAGCTTCAATGTGGAGCATCGGATCCAGGGCCGCGACGACCTGTCGAGCCTGACGGCAACTGGCCAAAGCCAGGCCTGTGCCACAGGAGCGGCCCTGCGTGATTTGACCTGCGCCGCTGCCTACTGCTCCCCTTTGCGGCGGGCCGCTGAAACCGCCCGTCTGCTCCTAGCCGAGCAGGGCCAGGACCTGGTTGCCGAACAGGCGGAAGGGCTGCTGGAAATTGATCTGGCCCCCTGGAGCGGCCTGCTGCGAGAGGAGTTGCGGGAGCGCTACCCCGAGCAGGAGCAACAATGGCGCCAGGCCCCTGAGTTGCTTGAGCTGCAGCGCCCTGATGGCAGCTCTTACCTGCCTTTGCCGGAGCTGATGGCCCAGGCCCAGCAGTTCCGCCATTTGCTGTTTGATCGCCATGCCGCCGCGCTAGCTGACGATCAGGCCCCTCCCCAGACCGTGCTCGTGGTGGCCCATAACGCCATCTTGCGTTGCCTATTACTAGCCCTGCTGGAGCTGCCCCTCAGCGGCTTCCGCCGGCTGCGGGTCGATAACTGTTCCATCTCTGTGCTCAATGTCAGCAAGGGCGGCGTCCAGGTGGAGTCGCTCAATGGGGTGGCCCACCTTGGTGAGCCCCTGCCCCCTAAAGCTTCAGGCGCCCGACTGCTGTTGGTGCGTCACGGCGAAACCGACTGGAACCGAGAGGGTCGCTTTCAGGGCCAGATCGACATTCCCCTCAATGCCAACGGACGCTCCCAGGCCGAGGCCGCTGGCAACTTTCTCGCCCCGGTGAGCATCGATCGCGCTTACACCAGCTGCATGGCCAGGCCGCGCCAGACCGCCGAGGCAATCCTCTCTAGCCATCCTGGTGTGCCCCTCACCAGCAGCACTGGCCTGGTGGAGATCGGCCACGGCCTCTGGGAGGGCCGCTTGGAGCAGGAGATCGCCGCAGGTTGGCCAGAGCTGCTGGCCGATTGGAAGCGGGCACCACACACAGTTCAGATGCCTGAGGGGGAGACTCTCCAGGAGGTTTGGGACCGCTCTTCAATGACCTGGGCTCGCATAGCTGCCAGCCTCCGCACCGATGAAACGGCCCTTGTGGTGGCCCACGACGCGGTCAACAAGACCATCCTGTGCGGGCTGCTGGGCCTGCAACCCGCCGACATCTGGGCCATCAAGCAGGGCAATGGCGGTGTCACGGTGATTGATTACCCCGAGGGTCCAGCTGGCCGTCCTGTGGTAGGCGCCATGAACCTCACCTCGCATCTTGGAGGCGTGTTGGATCGCACCGCCGCCGGTGCTCTCTGAGTTTTGACGCTCCCCCTCTGGCTTCACCAGGTTCAGCTACTCACCGGTCCTGGTCAGCCGATCACTAGCTCAGATGCCCTGATCGATAGCGGTGGCGAGCTGCTCCTCTGGGGCGAAGGCGCTAGCCAGCGGGCCCAGGCCCTTGGCCTCAGCCCCACCGACGCCCGTTCCTGGCTACTGGCCCCAGTGCTGGTTGACCCCCACAGCGTGCTGGAGCAACCTTGCGGCGGGCGAGCGGAAGATCTGGCCAGCTTGGCGGCCGCCGCTGCTGCTGGCGGCTACGGCACCGTGGCCCTGCTGCCCTGGGCTACTCCCTGGCGTGATCGACCGGAGCGGCTTGGTTTGGAATGGGCCGAGCCGATGCAATTACTGCTTTGGGGCAGTTTCAGCCTGGAGGGTGCCGATCAGGAGCTGGCCCCCCATGCCGATCAAATCGCCGCCGGTGCCATTGGTTTGGCCTGCGCTGAGCAGCAGCCACCGTTGGCTTTGCTGGAGCGGGGCCTGCTGCTGGGGGAGATGGGCAGCCGGCCCGTGCTGGTGGCCCCGCGTGATGCCGGCCTTAGCTGCAGTGGCTTCGTGCGCGAGGGGGTTGATGCTCTGAGGGCGGGCTGGCCCCTTGATCCGGAGCTCAGCGAAACCCTGCCGCTGCAGAGCCTGCTCAGCCTTGCTCAGGCTCGTTCGACTGTGGCTATGCGGCTGATGAACCTATCCACAGCCGCTGGGGTGGATCTATTGGCCCAGGCCCCCACTCGGCCCCTGGCCAGCGTCAGCTGGTGGCACCTACTAGCTGATAGCGGCAATCTCCACCCCACCGAGGAGGGCTGGCGGCTGCGGCCCAGTTTGGGAACTCCCGCTGATCGCCTGGGCTTGCTCGCTGGCCTAGAGCAGCGACTGCTTACCGCCGTGGCCGTGCACCATCTGCCGCTTGATGCGGAAGAGCAGCTGCTCCCCCTGGATCAACGGCGGGCCGGAGTGGCCGGCCATGGCGCCCGCCATGGGCTTGTGTTGCCGCTGTTGTGGCAAGAGCTGGTGCAGGCCCGCGGCTGGAGCGTGGAGCTGCTCTGGCAGGCCCTGAGCTGGGGAGGCTCCGAGTTGCTGGGACTGCCCCCCGAGCAATTAAGCCAGGGAACTCGCCGCTGGCTGCTGTTTGACCCCCAGCACCCCTGGAGCTGGGAGCGGGGTGAATCCTTGTCGATGGCAGCCAACCAGCCTCGCTTGGGCCAGTCGGTATGCGGAGCCGTGCGGGCTACTGGCCTGCAGCCGGCAGATCACTGGAGCTTGTGACTCCAAGGGCACCGGTTTGGTTGAAGGGGTAAAAGCGCCAGAAGGCCCGACCGATGATTTCGCTTTCGGGCAGGAACGCTCCCCCAGGCCAGAAGCGGCCATCCCAGCTATTGGCCCGATTGTCGCCCAGGGTGAGCACGTGGCCAGCTGGAACGACGGCATTCAAGGTTCGGCATGGACCCATGCCCTGGCTATCTACGGGGCAATCGCCTTGAACGTAGGGCTCGGCCAGCCGCTGGCCATCGATGAATACGTGTCCCCTTGGATCCACCACAACCCTCTCACCGGGAAGGGCTACAACCCTCTTGATGTAGGCATCGCAGGCAGGGTTGGCAACCCCGGGCAAGCTGCCCAGGAGCGGCAGATTCACCAGCAGGCAACGCAGGGGATTGGAGCTTGATCCAGCTGCCAGCACCGGGTCAAAGCGGTGGGGAGAATGGAATACCACAATCTCGCCGCGCCGCGGCGAGCGCTGGCGATAGCTCAGCTTTTCCACCAATAGGCGGTCCTGAAGCTGCAGCCCTGGCAGCATCGAACCCGAGGGGATGTAGCGGGCTTCCACCAGAAACTGGCGAATACCTAGAGCCACAGCCAAGGTGATCAGGACGCTGCGCCAGAAGGCCCAGGGGCTCTCTTGGGGTGCCTGTTCGGGCTGGATCAGGGAGGGGCTGGGACTGCCGCCCTCCTCATTGACAACCTGACCACTCTCTGGACTGTTGGAAGGGCTCAAGACAGCAGATCTCCTTTGTTCAGGTTCACCGAACCAGACAGGGCAGATTAGGCACAACAACCACCCCGCCAAAGCCCATGGCGTCCCCTCGCTGGCAAGATCGCACCAAGTCGGCAGCGGCTGAGCCTGTAGGCCGCTGGATGCTGGGTTGGGACCGCTTTGTGGCGGTGTGGGCCAGCGTCAACCTGCTGTGGGTGGCGTTCGACATCACCTACGTGCCGCTGCGCACCTTCTGGCTGCAGCGCAACCTCTACCCGATCCCCTCGGTGCCCCTAGTGGTGCCCCTCACCGTGATCCCGGATGTCACCCCCCTGGTGGATCCGATCAAGGGCATTGAGCCCCACCGGGAGACCCAGGCCTACCTGGAGCAATTTCGCCAACTCGATGCGGCCCTGCTGACCCTGCCGACCGGCCAGGCACCGCAGCCACGCCAGGTGTTCCTGCTGAACCGTCAAGCCCAACTCACGGCCCAGCTGATCGATAGCAATCCATTTCTCGCTTCTGAGGCCTCGGGAACCCTGGAGAAAATCAAAAATCGCTTGCGGCAGCGGGCAGACCGGGATTCCGCTCGACAGGCCTCCAGCCTGTTGCTGAGTCCAGAGCGGATACGAACCAGAGGCTGGAGCCAGGAGCGGCGCTTCTGGAACGACCAGGTGCTGCCGCTGGTGGCAACTAACTATTGGCGTTCGATCGATGAAAACGGTCGACCCACAGACCACTTCTGGCGCATCGACCTGCTGCTGTTTCAGAGCGTCTTTGTTTTAGACATCTTGTTGCGGCTGATCCGGCTGCGGCGCCGGCTGCCGGGCCTCAGCTGGGGTGATGCCCTGTTGCGCCGTTGGAGCGACCTGCCCCTGCTGCTGCCCTTCTGGCGCTGGCTGCGGCTGGTACCGGTGCTTGAGCGCCTGCAGACCTCCGGCTTGGTCAATTTTGAGCCGCTGCGGGCCGTGGTGAGCCGGGGGGTGGTGGCGCTACTGGCGGTGGAGCTGTTTGAAGTGCTGTCGCTGCAGATCCTCGATGGCACCCAGGGTTTGATTCGTTCTCGGCGCTGGCCCCAGCGGTTGCGAGCCCTGCGCAGCCATCAGAGCGTGGCCAGCAGCAGCGACGAGCGGGCGCTGGTGGAGCTGGTGAGGATCTGGGCGCCGCTGCTGCTGAGCCGGGTGGCACCGAAGCTCGCGCCGGAGCTGCAAGGTTTGCTGGGATACAGCCTGCGTCAAAGTCTGGAGCGCACCGTGGTGCCAGCACCGCTGCGCCAGTTGCAGCCGCTGCTCCAGGTCGAGACCGGCATCAGTCGCCAACTAGCGAGCGGCATGGTCGACAGCCTCCTTGAGCTTTCCCGCAGCACTGGCAACCAGCTTTCCCGCCGCGATGACGTTCAGCTCGATTTGCTGCAGCGGTTCATCGACAGGTTCTGGGAGGAGCTGGCCGCGGCACTCGAGAGCGGCTCGGCCCTGGAGCGCTCCCAGGAGCTGCTGTGCACCTTGATAGACGGTGCCAAGGGCACCTATCTCAGCCAGATCAACAGGGCCGGAATTGAAGCCCTGATCCAGGAGCTCGACCAGTTGATGACCGCCCCTGGCCCCGCTAGCCCAGAAGATCCAGCCACTCCGGCTCCTTGAAGCCGGTGAGGATGCGTCCGTCGTTTGCGACCAGAAAAGGCCGCTTGATCAATTTGCCGTCCGCGGCCAGCGCTGCTAGAGCGGCCTGATCGTCCATGGCCTGCACCGCGGCGGCTCCCAAGGCCCGATAGCTTTGCCCGCTGGTATTGAACAGGCGCTGCCTGCCAAGCTGGGCAAAGGCCTGCTCAAGTTCGGCGATGCTGGGCGGCTGCTCGGTGATGTCCAGCGTTTCGGCAACTAGGTGACGGGCTGTCAGCCAGGCGATTGCCTTGCGGCAGGTACTGCAGCGTGGATAGCTATAAAGCTTCATCCGGAGCTACGGATTGGGGTACCGGCCGCTTATTTGATGCCGATTAGGGACTTGAGGGCGCCCACCAGGCTATTTGAACCCTGGCCAACGGCGTTGGTCGGTTTGGTGCGCACGGTGACGTCGCCGTTGACGCTGGTGCGGCAGCTGAGGCGGAAATTGGCTGGGCGATCAGAGAGGTAAACCTCCTCGACATCGCTGCGGGGGGAAAGGTTTTGCATGCCCTCGATCACCTCCATAACGCAGGTGCCGCACTGGCCTATGCCACCGCAGTTGTTGACGTTGTTGAGCCCTTTGTAAGGGTTGATGCCCGCATCCAGGGCTGCCTTGCGGAGGTTGGCACCTTCGATGCAACCGACCGTCTGGCCTTCCTGTTCAAAACGGATGGTGGGCACGGTCGGGCTGGGGGAATGGGCGCCGCCCAACTTAGGTCACGCCCGTCCCAATGCCTAGCATCGGAACCTTCGCGAGCGAGTTGTGTCAACGCCCCTCGGTTACGACCTGCCTATTGGTTATGACCTGCCTATTGGTTATGACCTGCCTCTTGGTTATGACCTGATAGTCCAGCAGCTGATTCCGGGATACGCCAGCCTGGCTCGCTTGGCGGTTGCTTTGCTGGCTGCCTCGCCTCGGGCCAGCAGCTCTGGCGCAGCTGTGTTGGTGGCGGGCTGCGGCACCGGAGCAGAGCTGGTGGAGGCAAGGGCCCAGCGCCCGGACTGGCAGCTCACCGCAATCGATCCCTCCGCTGAGATGCTCGACGCTTCCCAACAGCGACTGGGTGTCGAGTCGATCAGCTGGCGTCAAACCACGGTCGAGGACCTCAACGCCGACGGATGTTTTGCTGGCGCCCTTTCCGTGCTGGTTTTGCAGTCCTTGCCAGACGATGGCAGCAAGCTTGCATTCCTTACGGCCCTTGCCCGCAGCCTTGAGCCTGGTGGCCAACTCGTGCTGATTGATTTGATGGCGCCGGAGCGATCAACCCTGCAAAGCCAGGTGGAGGCAGCCTGGATGGGTTTCCAACGGGCTAGTGGCCTCAACGCTGATCCTCACGATCTCGCTCCTCTTACCCAAGGCCTCCACCCGATTGGCGAAGCGCGGCTAACGGCTCTCGTCAACGCGGCTGGCTTTGGAGATCCGGCCAGGATTTTTCAGGCTCTCGGCTATGAGGGCTTTCTGCTGCAGCGCCGCCCCTGAGCTCTCGAAGCTCGGGGCCGAATAGCTGAAGGGTCTTCCAGCTACAACCATGGCTAGCGGCACCACCGCCGTGGCCAGGGCGATCAGGCTTCCCAGCAGGCCTGAAAGGGCTTGGGGGCCCGTACTGAATGGATCTTCACCCTGCTCATCAAGATCGCGCTCTGGCGCGGTCGCTTCGGCTAGATGGGGGATGGAAGAGGGTTGGGAATCTCGGGGAACTGAATCCATAGCAATGGGAAAGGGCGCATAAGGCACCGATTCCACTCAGAAAATCAAAGGGACTTCTTCAATTCTGGCACTGTGGCTCAGAAATTGGGGATTGAACAATTATTGACTCGTGCAACTAGCAAGACTGAACCGTGCAACTTGCAAGACCGGTCAACTAGTAAGGCCAATATTTTAGGCGGCAGGGCGGGAGCCTTGATCGTGTTGATCACGGCGGGCACTCAGGTCTGTAGGGCGACCATCGAGATGGTCTAAGCGCAATCGGATGGATCGCAACTCTTCGAGGATCGAACCCAACAATTGTTGGGTGGCAGTGGAGGGTGAGTTGAGTACCTCAACCGTTACTTCCTTGATCCGCAGCACGTCGCGGGCAAAACGGGCTACCTCGTTGGGATGGAACATCAGCGGATCCTTTTGATCGCTGCGGTATTCCGGATTCAACTTGCGCGGGTTGAAAGGCGGATTGAGGTTGCGGGGATCAGTATTTGTATAGCGGTATACAGACGCCCGAGAACGGTTGAGAGCCCTTTGGACCTCATCAATACCGATTAGGCCTTCAGCGATCTCGGCGGATCCAGCATCTGCGGGTTCGGCCTGGACAACAAGTCCAGCAGGTAGCCCGATTGCCCCCAATCCATTTGCAGAACTGGGCTGGGGTGGCATGAGACGGCTTTTGGACTAACGGGATCAGATCGAGACCATAGCAGGGGTTTTGCAGGTAATCAGCAGCGGTGGTCACCCCCATACCGGCTCCCCTGGCTGGGTGTCGGTGATAGGTTCCGCCCTCATCGAAAGCTCCTGCCATGCGCGTCTCCCGCCTGATGCTGGTGACGCTCCGCGACGATCCGTCGGAGGCTGAGATTCCCTCTCACAAGCTGCTGCTTCGCGCCGGCTACATCCGCCGGGTTGCCTCGGGCATCTACGCCTATCTCCCGTTGATGTGGCGGGTGCTCCAGAAGGTTTCCCGGGTGGTGCGTGAGGAGATGGACGGCACCGGAGCCCTCGAAACCCTGTTGCCCCAACTTCAGCCGGCGGAGTTGTGGCAGCGCAGCGGCCGTTGGGCCGGCTACACCGCAGGGGAGGGAATCATGTTCCACCTGGAGGATCGCCAGGGGCGTGAGTTGGGGCTGGGGCCTACCCATGAGGAGGTGATCACATATCTGGCCACCGATCTGTTGCGTTCTTATAGGCAGTTGCCCGTCAATTTATATCAGATACAGAGCAAATTTCGCGATGAAATTCGTCCCCGCTTCGGCTTAATGCGCGGTCGCGAATTCATCATGAAAGACGCTTACTCCTTCCATGCCAATGAGGAGTCCTTGCGGCAAACCTACGCAGCTATGGATAGCGCCTACAGACGCATCTTTGCCCGTTGTGGTTTGCGAGCTGTCGCGGTGGAGGCAGACAGCGGGGCGATTGGTGGATCGGCCAGCCAGGAATTCATGGTTACGGCTGAGGCCGGTGAGGATTTGATTCTGGCTAGTTCCGATGGGGCCTACGCCGCCAACCAAGAGCGGGCTGTTTCGTTAGCCGCTGACCCAATTTCCCTACCGGGGGGATCGCGGGCTGGCGGTAAGGGTGAACCTTTTGCCACCCCTGGACAAAGCAGCATTGAAGATCTCTGCGCCGGCCATGGCATTGAGCCCTGTCAGACCGTGAAGGTGTTGATGTTGCTAGCCCGTTTTGAAGATGAAAGCGCCCAGCCCCTGCTGGTGAGCCTGCGGGGCGATCAACAACTCAACGAAGTCAAGCTGGCCAATGCAGTAACGGCCCGCTGCTCAGCGGAGCATGGAGCGCTATTGGACATTTCCCCAATTACTAAGGAGGCCGCGGCCAGCGAAGGGCTGCTGCCCTTGCCCTTTGGCTTTATGGGTCCTCACTTAGCCGATGGGCTGCTGAGCAATTCCGGTCACTGGACCAAGCACTTCTTGCGACTAGCTGACAGAACAGCGGCTGAGCTCAGTTCCTTTGTGTGTGGTGCCAACAGCACCGATATCCACCTAGTAGGCGCGGCCTGGGGCTCCCTCTGCCCCTGCCCTGAGAGTCTTGATCTGCGGGCCGCCCAACCAGGTGATCGCTGCCAACACGACCCCTCCCAGCAGCTCCAGGCCAGTCGGGGCATCGAGGTGGGACACATTTTCCAGCTGGGCCGCAAATATTCAGAGGCCCTTGAGGCCCGTTTCACGAATGAGGCTGGCTCGGAAGAAGCCCTGTGGATGGGCTGTTACGGCATCGGTGTCTCCCGGTTGGCCCAGGCGGCTGTTGAGCAACATCACGATGGCAATGGCATCTGCTGGCCCGTGTCGATTGCGCCCTTCGAAGTGATCGTGGTGGCGGCCAATTGGGCCGAAGCCGAGCAGAGCGGCTTGGCTGAGCAGCTCTATCTGCGTCTCCAGGAAGCAGGTGTAGATGTATTGCTGGATGACCGCAGCGAGCGGGCTGGGGTGAAGTTTAAGGATGCCGATCTGATTGGGATTCCCTGGCGGGTTGTGGTGGGTCGCGGAGCGGCTGATGGTCTGGTGGAGTTGGTGGAGCGCTCCAGCTGCAGCAAGCGCGATCTGCCGGCCATTGAGCTGCTTGAGACCCTGGTGCCCTGCTTGGCAAGCCAGCGCATGGGCCTGCCTGCGTAAAGGCCCCCTGAGGCGGCTTCTAGGATGGGGGGATTCGCGTTTCTCCCATGGCCGCTGTGCTTCCCTCCTTCCGCCAGCGGCTGAAGCAGCTTTTTTCACGCTTGGCCGTAGCCCTGGTGCTCTGCCTCAGCCTTGCTCTAACTGCCTGTAGCTCTGCAAATACTGGTCTTTCTGGTAACTACATCGAGGACACGGTGGCGGTGGCCGACAGCCTGCTGAGCACCATCGCCTTAGGGGCTGACGATCCTGCTCGCGCTGAGGCCGAGATCGAAGCTCGCAGCCTGAGCAATGGCTACGTGGCCCGCTACCGCCCCCGCAGCTCGGTGAACGGCTTGGGCTCTTTCACCACCATGCAGACGGCGATCAACTCAATGGCTGGCCACTACACCAATTATCCCAATCGCCCGCTGCCGGAGGCGCTCAAGGAGCGGATCGCCAAGGAACTCAAGAAGGCTGAAACCAACGCGACTCGCGGCGCCTAAGGCCCTGATCCAAGCCAACCATCTTTGACGAAGGACCCCACGATCTGAGAAGCTCTCGGATTGTGCTCAGAAGCGGCTCCGGGCCGCTGTGTCCTTGGCCAACGTTGTCGTCATCGGTGCGCAGTGGGGTGACGAGGGGAAGGGCAAGATCACGGATCTTCTCAGCCGCTCAGCCGACGTTGTGGTGCGGTATCAAGGCGGGGTGAACGCCGGCCACACCATCGTCGTGGACGACAAGGTGCTGAAACTGCACCTGATCCCCTCCGGGATCCTTTACCCCGACACGATTTGCTTGATCGGCTCCGGCACGGTGGTCGACCCCAAGGTGATGCTGGGAGAGCTCGACATGCTCGCCACCTACAGCATCGACATCAGTGGCTTGAAGCTGGCTTCTACGGCCCACGTCACCATGCCTTACCACCGACTGTTGGATCAGGCGATGGAACAGCGCCGTGGTGATCGCCGCATCGGCACCACTGGCCGGGGCATCGGTCCCACCTACGCAGATAAATCGGAGCGCAATGGCATCCGAATCCTGGACATTCTTGACGGGGATCGGTTGCGGGATCGCCTCGCGGGCCCCCTTGCCGAAAAGAACGAAATCCTCGAGAAGCTCTACGGCCTTGAGCCGTTGGATTTCGAGACGGTTGTGGCCGAATACGTCGGCTACGGCAAGCGGCTGGCGCCCCATGTGGTCGATTGCACCCGCACTATCCACAGCGCTGCGCGGGCCCGCCAAAACATCCTGTTTGAGGGAGCCCAGGGCACCCTGCTGGATCTTGACCACGGCACCTATCCCTATGTCACCTCCTCAAACCCGGTAAGTGGCGGTGCCTGCATCGGAGCAGGGGTGGGCCCCACCTTGATCGATCGGGTGATCGGGGTAGCCAAGGCATACACGACCCGGGTAGGAGAGGGTCCCTTCCCCACCGAGCTCCAAGGCAGCCTCAACGATCATCTCTGTGATCGGGGCGGTGAGTTTGGTACCACCACGGGCCGCCGCCGCCGTTGCGGTTGGTTTGACGGGGTGATCGGTCGCTATGCGGTGGAGGTGAACGGCCTCGATTGTCTGGCCATCACCAAGCTCGATGTGCTTGATGAGCTCGATGAAATCCAGGTATGTGTTGCCTACGAACTCGACGGCGAGCGGATCGAATATTTCCCCAGCAGTTCGGAGGATTTCGCCCGCTGCCAGCCGATCTTTGAAACCTTGCCGGGTTGGCAAACCTCTACTGCCGATTGCCGCAGCCTGGAGGAATTACCTCCAACGGCGATGAGCTACTTGCGCTTTCTTGCCGATCTAATGGAGGTACCGATCGCCATAGTTTCCCTTGGCGCTAACCGCGATCAGACGATCGTTGTAGAAGACCCCATTCACGGTCCCAAGCGGGCCCTGCTGAGCACCTAATGGATCCCATGGAAAAGACCTACGACGTCGTCGGCATTGGCAACGCCATCGTTGACGTGCTGGTGCAAGCCAACGACGACCTGATCGACAACTTTGAACTCACCAAGGGCACCATGGCCCTGGTGGACGAAGCCCAAGCCGAGCGCCTCTACGCCAGCGTTGGACCGGGCCTTGAAACCTCTGGCGGCTCCGCTGCCAACACCCTGGCCGGGGTTGCCCAACTGGGCGGCCGGGCGGGCTTTATCGGTCGGGTGCGCAACGATCAGCTGGGGGGGATCTTTACCCACGACATCCGTTCGGTTGGAGCTCGCTTTGACACCCCTGCGGCCACGGAGGGGCCCTCCACGGCCCGTTGCCTGATCCTGGTGACTCCAGATGCCCAGCGCACCATGTGCACATACTTGGGCGCTTCGGTGGGGCTGGATCCAGCCGACCTCGACCTTGAAATGGTTGCCCAAGCCAAGGTGCTCTACCTAGAGGGTTACCTCTGGGACAGCGACGAGGCCAAGGCGGCTTTCATCACTGCGGCCGAGGTGGCCCGCGCCCATGGGGGCGAGGTGGCTTTGAGCCTGTCGGATGCTTTTTGCGTCGAGCGTCACCGCGAAAGCTTCCAGGAGCTGGTGGACGGCCACGTCGACATCCTGTTTGCCAACGAAATGGAGATCACGGCCCTCTACAAGGCCAATAGTTTTGAAGAGGCTGCCGACCAGGTGCGGGGCCGCTGCAAGCTGGCAGCCCTCACCCGCAGCGAGCAGGGATCGGTAGTCCTTAATGGCGCCGGCACCCACAGCGTCGCCCCCTTCCAGCTCGGTCCCTTGCTGGACACCACAGGGGCGGGTGATCTCTACGCCGCTGGCTTCCTGCACGCCTATACCCAGGGCCAGGCCGTCGAGGCCTGTGGACGGCTGGGTTCCCTCTGCGCTGGTCAGGTCGTGACCCAGCTGGGGCCCCGGCCCCAAGGCTCGCTCAAGCAGCTAGTAGTCCAGCACCTGGGCTGAGCTTCACTACGGCAGCACCAGAGCCCCTAACAGCTCACTTTGGCCAAGGGCTTCTACTCCTGCCGGCTCCACTGGCCTACCGATCAGCAATAGCTGGGGGCCTGTGCCGGCACAAAGTTGCTGCCAGAGCTGTTCAGTAACTCCGCCCGACTGGCGTGCCAACACCGTGGTGATGCGCCAGCGGCGAATCAGGGATCGCTCTACCTCCAGCTCCGAGCCTGGGCGGAGGCAGGCGACCTGATCGGCCGCCAAGCCAGCTGCCATGGCCAGCTGTAGGGCCCTTGGGCTGGGCAGCAGCCGGGCGAAGTGACGGGCGCCGGGGCTGCAGGCCAGCGCCTGTTTTAGTTGGCGTGCACCTATTGCCAATAGGAGGCGGTGGCCCTGCAGCGAGCGACTACGCAGCGTCTCCAGGCTCGGCAGGATCGTTGCCGCTCCAGGCAGGGTGGGGCGCAGCAGCCGTATCAGCCGTTGGCGGCGCTGCTTGCACACGGCGGCCAGCTGGCGACTCACCACACAGGCGAAGGGATGGCTGGCATCCACCACCACCGCATAGGGCCAACCCACCGATTCGGCGGCGACCAGTTCTGCCCATACCCCCTGCTCGCCAGCGATGGCGCCGACGCGCAGGGTTAGCCCCGGATGGGGGCGATAGGCCAGGGCCGCTGTTGCACCAACAACGCTCACGGTTAGGTGCCAGCCGCGCTGCAGCAGCCGCTCCGCCACTACGGGGCCTTCGCCGGTGCCGCCGATCAGCCACAGACGGGGCGAGGTCTGCTGAATCTCAGGTCCGTGCATCAGGATGGGGACCACCAATGGTTGCCGGGGAGTGAATCACTGTCTGCTCGAGGTTGAGGTGCTGGAAGCGCCCCAGGTGCGATACACCCAGGACAATCAGACGCCGGTGGCGGAGATGGCGGTCCAGATAGATGGCCTGCGTCCTGATGATCCCCCGGGTCAATTGAAGGTGGTCGGCTGGGGCAATTTGGCCCAAGAGCTCCAGAACCGGGTGCAGGTTGGCCAGCGGCTGATGCTCGAGGGCCGGCTGCGCATGAATACCGTCACCCGTCAGGACGGCGTCAAGGAAAAGCGCGCTGAATTCACCCTGGCCCGGCTGCACGGCATGGGTCCTGGCGCCACCAGCAGTCCTGCTGTCAATCCAGCTGCCGCAACTGCGCCTGCGCCCCAGCGCCGTGCCCCAGCGGCGGCAACCCCGGCTCCAGCTGCTCCAGCGGCGCCGGCAGGTGCCCAGCCCCCCACCTGGAATACCTCCCCGCTGGTGCCTGATCTGCCTGACGACGACGACATCCCTTTTTGATCCTGGATTGGCCCTGTTCAGGGCTAGGCGTCGGCGCTGGAATCAGCGTCGCTCAATTGATCGAGCAGCTGGCCCAGCTCCCTCTCCAGGGCGGCTAGATCAAGGCGCCATTGGGGCCAACGACCCGCATCAATCTGGCGCAATAACCAAAGCCGGTCGCTCTTGAGGTTGCTGATCAGTTCGGCGGTGCCGGTTTC